>JAENWO010000377.1 GCA_016649925.1 Actinomycetales bacterium | reverse complement strand
GCGTAGGTCCGCGACATCAGACCACCGTCTCGAAGTTGTCGATGAGTCCCTGGAGCGACTGGGCCCAGGCGCCCCACAGCCCGGTGACCAGGGCGAGCCCGAGGAGGATCAGCAGGGCGCCACCGAGGCGCATGATGACGAGCCGGTGGTGGCGCAGGAAAGCGATCATGCGGGTGGAGGATTTCAGCCCGAGCGCGACCAGGACGAAAGGCAGCCCGAGGCCGAGGCAGTAGGCCAGGGCGAGCGTGAGAGCGCGCCCGGTCTGGGCGGCGTCGACGGCGAGCGCCAGCACGGCGGCCAGCGTCGGGCCGATGCAGGGCGCCCAGCCCAGGCCGAAGACGAGGCCGAGCACGGGGGCGCCCCACAAGCCGGCCTTGGGGCTCACGCGCAGCCGACGCTCCCGCTGCAGGAACGGCACGACGCCGACGAAGGCCAGGCCCATCAGGATGACGACGACGCCGAGCACGCGCGTGATGACGTCCTGGTAGCGGACCAGCTGGATCCCGACGGTGGTCGCCGCGAGCGTGAACAGGACGAAGACCAGGGTGAAGCCAGCCACGAACAGGGTCACGCCGAGCACGAGCCGCCGTCGGGAGCCCTTGCTCGCCCCGCGGCCGGCGGACGCGTCGGCTCCCACCATGCCGCCGACGTAGCCGAGGTACCCCGGCACGAGCGGCAAGACGCACGGGGACGCGAAGGAGATGAAGCCGGCCAGCAGCGCCACGGGGATCGCCACGATCATCGACCCGGTGAACACCGTCTGGGCGAACGTTCCGCCGAGCTGCTCGAGCCAGGGCACGGTCACTCGGCCAGGACGTCGTCGATGAGCGCGCGCAGCACCGAGGGGTCCGCGAGGCCGAGGATGCGGGCGACGACGCGCCCTTCGCCGTCGAGCACCACCGTGGTCGGCATCGCCTGGAGCGGTACGGCGCCCTGCATGGCGGCGACGCCGCTCGCGTCAACGTCGTTCAAGGTGGGATAGGGGATCTCGAACCGGCGCTCGAAAGCCAGTGCGGTGCCGGGGTCGTCGGTGTGGTTGACGCCGAGCAGGTGGACACCGTCGTCGGCGTAGTCGGCGGAGACCGCCGCGAGGTCGGGTGCCTCCTTGCGGCAGGGCGGGCAGGCCGCGTACCAGAAGTTGACCACGACGACGTCGGCGCGCCAGTGGCCGATGTCGACCGGCTGCTCGTCGAAGCTCGCCCCCGCCAGCTCCACCGGTTCGCCGCGGTCGGGCGCTGGCCAGGTCTCGACGCTTCCGTCACCGGAGACGTAGCCGGAGCTCACCTCGTCGGTGGAGCTGGCCGACGGTGCAACCGGATCGCCCGCGCAGCCGCTGAGCAGCAGCACACCGACGACGGCGGCACCCAGGACGGCGCGGCGCAGGACGACAGCCGTGGAGCGCCGGCCGCGCGCGCGGGTCCCGGAGCCCGTCATGCTCCGGGGACCGCCGATGCGCCGAGGAGGAGGTCCGCGCACGGCTCGCTGTACGTGAGCGAGACCAAGGTCGCGTCGTCGAACGCGAGCGAGGTGAGCGAGGCGAGGGAGCACTTGCGCCGTCGGGGGTCATGGATCTTGGGCCGACCCTCAAGGGCGAGCCGCGTCATCCAGATCGGCAGCTGGTGGGAGACCACCACGGCCTCGTGACCCTCGGCACTCCGGCGCGCGTCCCGGATGGCAGCGAACATACGCGCGAGCTGCTCGGTGTACGGCTCGCCCCAGGACGGCCGGAACGGGTTCACCAGCCGCGGCCAGTGCACCGGGTTCAGCAGGAGCGCGGGCTTCGAGCCGACCGTGAGCCCCTCGAAGTGGTTCCCGGCCTCGATCAACCGCTCATCGGTGACGATGACGAGGCCGAACGCCTGCGCCACTGGGGTCGCCGTCTGCTGGGCGCGCTCGAGGGGTGAGGCGACGACGTGGACGAGGTCGGCGTCGCGGGCGGTGAAGACGTCGGCGATCCGACGGGCCATCGCCTCTCCGCGCTCGGAGAGCCGGTAACCCGCGATCCGCCCGTACAGGACGCCCTCGGGGTTGTGCACCTCACCGTGCCGAAGCAGATGGACGAGGGTGCGTGACATGGCTCAAGTCTCGCAAACTTTGCTGGGTGCCGTGCACACCGCGCGGCACTGGGCTCAGGACGACTGCCCGGCCGCGATCTCGTCGCCGATCGACCCGAACGCCTCCCCGAGCACAGCCAGCCGCTCCCCACTGACTTACGTCCACGAGCCGCTTGCGCACCGACTCCACGTGACGCGGGGCTGCATCGACCAGGCGGGCGTACCCGGCGTCCGTCAGCGTGCAGCTGACACCGCGCCCGTCACCCTCGGTGCTGCACCGACCAACCAGGCCCTCGGTCTCCATCCGGCGGACGGTGTGGGTGAGCCGGGACCTGGAGTGCTCGAGCTCGGCGGCCAGGGAGAGTCCGGTGGCCGTCTCGGAGTCCCGGCCCCGGGTCTCCAGGAGGGCAGCGGTGCCGCGCAGCAGCGCGCGCCAGTGGCTCTGCTGGTCCAGGTCCAACCGGCGGACGGGGGTGTCTTCCGTCACGGTCAGCTCCGAGATCGAGGGGCGTGGGGGTCTTGACAGCAGGATAGTTGTAGGTCACAGTATTTAGTACAACCTTCAACTACTTACTTCACTGGAGACCTGACATGACCGCTGTCATCCCGGCCGGCATCTACGACATCGAGACCTCCCACAGCGAGGTCGGCTTCATCGTCCGTCACACCGGCATCGCCAAGGTGCGTGGGCGCTTCACCGACTTCTCCGGCACCTTCACCATCGCCGAGGACTTCGCCGACTCCGCCGTGCAGGTGAGGATCAACTCAGCGTCCGTGCACACCGGCACCGAGAAGCGCGACACGCACCTGACGAGCTCGGACTTCTGGGACGCCGCGAACCACCCTGACTGGACCTTCTCCAGCACCTCCGTCGAGGGCCAGGGCGAGGAGTTCACCGTCAACGGCGATCTCACGATCAACGACGTGACCAAGCCCGTCGCGCTCGACGTCGAGTTCAACGGCGCACAGAAGGGCGCGGGCGGCGACGAGCGCGTCGGGTTCTCCGCCGGGACCGAGATCTCCCGCAAGGACTTCGGCCTGACCTGGAACGTCGCCCTCGAGGGTGGTGGCCTGCTGGTCGGCGACAAGGTGAAGATCTCCATCGAGGTCGAGGCCGTCAAGCGGACCGCTGACGCCGCCGTCAACGCCTGAGCCTTTCTGCAGCAAACACCCAGCACCCAGCACCACCACGCACCCAGCACCACCGCGCACCGTCGGACGCCCAGCGTCCGGCGGTGCGTGGCGTTCCGGGGCATCGAGTGCGCGGCCAGGCAGGTGCGCTTCGACCGGCAGGTGCGCTTCGACCGGCAGGTGCGCTTCGACCGGCAGGTGCG
>JAENWO010000561.1 GCA_016649925.1 Actinomycetales bacterium | reverse complement strand
GTTGGGCGGGTCGGGGTCGGGGTCGGGGTCGGGGTCGGGGTCGCGGTCATGGTGGCTCCGTGGGTCGGTCAGGCTCGGGCCGCGGCGAGCAGGGCCCCGAACGAGCGGCGCGCCCGGGTCTCGGCGAGGGAGTCGTTCAGGAGGCGGTGCCAGTGGTAGAAGGCGAGCATCACGCCGTCGAGGTCGACGGCGAACTGGTCGGGGTCGGCGTCCTCGCGGAAGTGGCGCTCGGCGATGCCGGTGCGGAAGATCTGCGCGATAGTCTCGTAGAGATCCTTGTGGTCGCGGGCGAGCTGGTCGCGGACCGGTCCCTGCTGCTCGTCCAGCTCCGTGCTGGCCTTGACGAACAGGCAGCCGCCGGGCAGGCGCAGCCGCCCGCACTCCAACCAGCGCTCGAAGAGCTCGCGCACGCGGGGCTCGCCGCGTGGTGCGGCCAGGGCCGGTCGGATGACCGTGTCCGTGAACTCGGCGCGCGCCCGGGCGAGGACGGCGAGCTGCAGTGCCTCCTTCGAGCGGAAGTGGGCGTAGAGGCCGCTCTTGCTGATCCCCGTCGCGCCTGCGAGCTCGCCGATCGTCAGCCCGGACAGGCCGACACGGTAGGCGGCCTCCACCCCTTGGTGCAGGATCGCCTGCTTGGTGGCAGCACCCTTCGTCATGACGGACAAAATAGCACGATCGGTCGTGTCTGGCTAGGATCGGCGATGACGGTGGACGAAGGCCGGCGTCAGACGGCGCGGATCAGCTCGGGACCCTCGTTGCGCACGGAGTTGACGGCCGTGGAGACCTCGTACCAGGACAGGGCGGGGGCCGGCAGGCCGAGGATCGCCATCGCCTCACCGGGGTCCTTGAGCGTGGGGTCGAGCCAGGTCTCGACGTTCTTACGGGTGAGGATCGTCGGCTCGCGGTCATGGAGCTTCTCCAGCCCGTCCCGCGCGGGGGAGGTGATGATCGTGGCGGAGAGCAGCCACCGGTCCGGGTCGTCCGCGCCCTTCGTCGGGTCCGGCCACCACGAGTAGAGGCCGGCGAACGCGATCGGGGCGTCGTCGGTGGGGTGGATGAAGAACGGGGTCTTGACCGGCTTCTTCGCGCCGGGTACCTCCCTCTTCTGCCACTCGTAGTACCCGTCGGCGACGACGATGCACCGCTTGGTCTGAAGCGGCTTGCGGAATGCGCTCTTCTCGGCGAGGGACTCGCTGCGGGCGTTGATCATCCGCGAGCCGATGCTCGGGTCCTTCGCCCAGGCCGGGACGAGCCCCCACCGGGCGAGGTGCATCTCGCGCCGGACGCCGTCGTCGGCCTGAACGCTCTCGGTGACATCCTGGTGGGCGCGGTCCACGATGATTCGGATGCCGTCGGTGGGGGCGATGTTGTAGTTGGCCGCGACCTCATCGGCGGCGGCGGTGACCTCCTCCACGTCGAAGGCGTCGGCGAGGTCCTGAGCCTGCCGGAACGAGGCATAGCGTCCGCACATGGTCCTTACTCTCGCACTCGCCGGTGACAGTGGCCGGCGGACCTGAGGCGGGTGCCGCGATCTGGTGGCCACGCCATGGGGCGGTCTGCGATCCTGCGAGAGAGACGGACGGCCACAGGGGCGGCGAAGGAGCGGCTGTGCGACGCGAGGACCAGGGGCAGGGTGAGCGGGGCGAGGATCGCCCCGACCTCGCCTTCGAACGTGTGCGCAC
>JAENWO010000012.1 GCA_016649925.1 Actinomycetales bacterium | reverse complement strand
GCCAGGTCGTGGTGCAGCGTGAGCCGGGACAGGGGTAGCGGGACCTGCTCCGGCTGGGCGAGCCCCGCCGTCGGGCGTTCGTCCCGCGGCACGCCGAACAGGGGCAGGTTGCCGCCGAGCGGGTCGAGCGTGTAGCGCTTGGCGTCGACCTGACGCGCGCTCACCCCGGTGAGCGGATAGCTCTGCAGCCGCCACAGGAACACCCCGACGTGGGGGATGTCGTACCTGCCGCGGCCGTTGTCGATGTGCCGCACCTCGGCCGTGTGGGTGAGGGTCTCGAAGGGGGTCGACGCGTACTGCAGCGCGACGGCGTCCCGCAGGTCCGCGGTCGCGGTGGCGTGCGGGCGGACGTGGTTGACGTGCTGGGTAGTCACGAGCCGCTCGAAGTACTCGACGGCGTGGGCGGGCCAGCCCGTCAGGTCCCGGGCGAGCTGCTCGAGCACGGCGACCGTGCCCTTGCGCCGGCGGTAGCCGAGCGTGTTCGCCACGTACGCACGCTGCGTGAACGAGGGGTCGTCGATCGGCAGCAACGGTCGGACACCGAGCAGGTCACCGATGTACGGCACCACCCACTCCCGGCAGGTCTCGATGAACCAGTCGTCATAGAGCCCCACGATGTCGTCCTCGACCCTTCGCACCTCGCGGTCGATGACGGCGAGCAGGGCCCTCAGGGGGTCGCCCTGCGCCCGGTCGCGCACCCGGTACACCGCGGGCAACAGGTCGAACAGGCTCCGCTCGCTCATGCGATGCTCCCCTCGGGTACGGGCGTCAGCGTGATGCCGAGCGGGTTGACGACCAGCAGCTGGGCGAGCCCCGACGGCTCGGTCTCGTCCTCGCCCCACACGACGCCGCCCGCCACGAGCACGTTGCCGGGCGGGAGTGATGCAGCCAGGTCGAACCGGTGCAGCGCGTCGAGGTCGACGAAGACGACGCCGGGAGTGCGCTGGATGGTGGTGACGACCTCCGTGACGCTGACCGGCTGCCCGAACGAGCGCCGTTCGAAGGAGAAGGCGGCCGCAAGCGCCGTCCTGGCGGCGGCCTCGACGTCGGCCCACCGGTACCGGCGCTCGACGAGCAGGCGCGCGACCACGTTGAAGAACAGCGGCTGGTAGGTGTCGAGCCGCAGCTGTACCGAGGGCTCCTTCGCGGCGCGCAGCGCGTCGTCGAGATTCGTGCGCAACGCCGAGGTCGCCTGGACGCGGTGGTCGGCTGTGCCGGTCGCCAGTCCCCCCGCGCCCGGCTTGGGCGCCGCCGCCGCGACCGTGAGGTGGATCCACGCCGCGCCGTGGTGCGTCAGCGCCGTCGCGGTGCACTTCCCGACCCCGGCGAACGCCCGGCTGAAGTCCTCCGCGTCCTGCAACGAGACCACGCGCTCCATGGCCAGCACCGTCAGTGGCGCATTGCGGCGCGCGTCGTCGCGCTGCTCGGGGTCCGCCGCACCCGCGGCCGCCAGAGGGTTCGTCACGTCCCGGATCCCGAGGGGCCGGGTCATCAGCAGCGTGAGCGAGCCCGGGCGGACCATTCCGGCGCGACCGATGCCGTTGCGGTAGGACGCGACCACGCTCTGAACGCCGCTCGGCAACCGGGCACCCTGGACGCCATCACCGAAGAGGACGCTGACCGTGCCGTCGTCGGCCCGCCGCACCAGGTACTGCTCGTCCGTGGGGAGGCGGCCGTACAACCGTGGCGTCCCGCTCCAGGCGACGCCGTCGACCCGCACCTCCAGGGAGCTCTGCGCCCCCGTGGCACCGGAGGACGCCGTGTACGTCAGCGGTGGCTTGCGGAGCGTGAAGCGCTGGTTGGGCCGCCCGCCGTCGCCGCTGCCGAGCACCTCGGTGACCGACTCGCCGTGCGTGGCGTCGACGACGTTGGCGCACAGCCGGACGGTGCCCCGGGCGTACCGGAACGTCAGGCCGGGTGAGATGAAGAACAGCGTCGTGAACCCGCCGGCGTGCTGGACCCGATCCAGGACGACGACCTCGCTGACCTCCACCCCGGGGAGGTCGTCACGCTCGCCGGTCACCGCGACCGGCTGTCCCTGGGCCAGGTTCAGCACCATCCGGTCGAGGGTGAGCTGGGTCTCCTCGGGGGTGTCCTTGCCCAGCGGGTCGTCGATGGGCAGCTGCGCCAGCGTGAGGCGGTCGCTGAGCACGTGCGCCGTCGTCCTGCGCACTCCGAAGCTCTCGGACTTGTCGGTCGTCGAGTTCGCGAGAGGGCTGCCGTCCGACGCCGAGCCGAGGTTGAGGCCGGTGGTCTTCGCGCTCAGGCTGTACCCCACGAGCGAGGACTCCGGTGCCGACTTCACCCGGAACGCCGTGAACTGCTTGGTGGGGCGCTCCAGGACGGCCCAGCTGTTGGCCGTGATGCCGGGGACGGAGCGCTCCAGGAAGCAGTCCGCGTCGCCGTAGTAGGGAGCGGTCGTGGCGTTCGCGGGCGGCTTCAGCGAGTCCTTCCAGATGGACGGTGCCGGGTTGTCCCAGGCGAAGAACGGCGTCTGCGCGGTGGGCGTCAGGCTCGCGTACGCCGGGGCGTTGTGTCCGAAGAGGCCCAGCCTGGCCCGCATGGCGAAGGCGCCCGGGTCACCGGGGGCGGCCGGGGGCGGCGACGGCTTGCTGTAGGCGCCGTAGATGTAGCTGACCGCGCTCGCGGCGTTCCAGCCCTGCACCGAGAGCCAGGCCGACAGGGCACCCTCGGACCAGGCCTGTCCGACGACGATCTCGTCCACGTTCGTCGCGTCCAGTGCGGTCTGCATGATGCTCGCCGAGGCGAACGTGGGCAGCCCGAAGGCGTGGAACGTCGTCGCGGGCACGGCGTCGTCCAGCACGATCCGCGTCCGGTCGAGCTCCGGCTGCTCCGTGATCCGCCGCACCGTCTTGACGAGGGTGGACGTCGTGCTCCCCCCCACCTGACGGCCGGCCAGCAGGATCACGTCCCCGGCGCCGAGGTTCGTGGAGGTCCCGACGGCGTAGATCGTGTCGACCTCGGTAGCCGGGACGGTGCCGGACGCGGGCAGGGAGACGTCGGCGTCCAGCGGGAAGGTCCCGGTAACAGGCAGCGAGACGGCACCCCCGCCCAACAGGTGCAGGCCGCCGGAGCTGATCGCCAGCTGCTGGGGCCGCATCCGGCGGGGCTGCAGGCGGTTCCACTCGACCCTCGCCGTCATGTCCGCATGCGTCTCGAACGTCTGCGGCAGCTCGCCCGGACCCGGCACGCTCTGCACCCGGGAGCCCCCGCGCAGCACCACCGCGTCGGGCGCACCCCCGGCGGTGTCGGTGCCGAACGCGAGGAACGCGCCGGCGGCGACGCCGGGGTTCAGCTCATACCCGATCAGCCGGGCCAGCTCGAGGATGGAGCGACGCTCCGTCGCCGTGCGCAGGAACCCTTCGTTCGCGATCCGCTCCTGATAGAACGTCAGCACGTCGCCCACCGCGGCCCACGCGTCCAGCAGGGCGATCGCCGGGTCGTCCGTGGAGCGCGTGGTCAGCCGGGCGAGCGGTCGATGCGGCGGATGCGTGCCGTCCTCGACGGCCTCGATCGGCAGCCGGGCCAGCATGCGGCGCAGGAAGTCCGGGTGGGTGCCGACGCGGTAGGCCAGCGCGTCCAGGCCAGGCAGGTTGTGCACCACGGGCACGGTTGCCTCCTCCGCGCAGCAGCCGCACGTGTCCGTCTCGTCGGTGGTCATCTCAGGTCCCCCCTCGCACGGTCAGGGCGAGCCGACCACGCTCGGCGTCGCTGGGGTCGTTGTCGAGACGGGCGATCTCGAGGCGGTGGATCGGCAGGAAGCCCTGCTCGATCTCACCCTGGGGCGGCTCGCCGTAGCGCCCGAACGTGTCGACGCTCAGGACACCCTGGACGCCGGGGACCTCCGCCGCCCGCGCGAGCACCTGGCTGAGGTAGACCGGCTGGCCGAACGTGAAGGCGTCCGGGTGGAAGAACCCCGTCCGTCCGCCGGGCAGCACCCGGGCGCCGAGCGCCTCGCGCACGGCCAGCTCCACGCCGGCCCGGTCGTGGTGGGCCCGCACGCACACGGTCAGGGCGAGGTCCAGCGGCACGTACCGGGGCGCGTCGATCTCCAGGTCGTAGCCGGCCATCCGGAACCGTTCGAGGAACGCGCGCAGCTCGGCCTCGAACGCAGGGTCGACGGCGCGGCCTCCCAACCGGTCGACCGTCAGGAACATCGTGTGCCAGCTTCCGGTCCAGCGACGGGTGGCGGCGGCGCGCGAGACGTCCGGGTGCCGCTGGGCAGCCGCGGCGTAGTCGTCCGCCGTCACGGCACGCTCCTGCGTGCGGAACGCCTGCGGCGCGTCGAGCTTGACCCGCCGGACGGGCTCGGGCGCGCAGCCACCCTCCGCCGGCATCGGGTTGCGGACCGCCACGCCGGGGAGCGGGTCGAGAAGCCGGAACAGGGCCTCGGCGCCGACGTTGCCGCTCGCGCCCCCGCCGAGCCGGAACCGGGCCGTGAACGCGGTACCGGGCGAGGGGCTCCGCCCGAGGACGCCGTCCCCGAAGCGCAGGTGAGCGCGTCCGTCGTCCTGGGTCTCGACGACGAGGTGGGGCGCGAACCGGTCGCTCCCCAGCAGGTCGCGGCGCGCCAGCCAGGTCTCCCCGTCGCCCCGGAGCCGGATCACGGGCAAGGCCTGGCCCGGACCGGCCGCGGTCGCCGAACGCGCCGACCGGCCCGTCGCCGCCGCATGGTCGTACGGGACGGCCTGCGTGAGACCTGCACTGGTCAGGACGGGGCGGTAGGTGCCGTCGGGCGGCACGAGCGACGGCACGAGGTCGTCGCCTGCGACCGCGGAGGTGACCGTGCGCCCGTGGTCGGAGAGGACCACGTTGCCGCGCGCCACCGCGGCCCACGCGGTGCCTCCGGCCCCGTCGTCGAACGCCGTCAGGCACAAGGGGAACGGCAGCGCGTCGTCGTCGTGCCAGCGGACGTCGGTCACCTCGGTGCCGGTCAGGGGGTCCACGCGTCCGACCGGGACCTCGGACAGGCGCACCGCGTGACGGTGCGTGCGATCGACGTCCTCGGGCAGGCCGCTGGCGGCGCCGAGGACCTCCTCGAGCAGCAGCACGTCGCCGCGGGCGAGCTGCAGGACGGCCGGCGACCCGAGCAGCGTCGCCCTGGTCGCGCCCGCGGGGAGGCAGCAGTCGTCGTCGCCCCAGGTGTGGAACGTGATCGCGTTGCGGCGCAGGATCAGCAGGGGCAGGTCGTGCATCGTCTCGAACACGATCGCGGTCTCGTCGGACGGCGGCGGCTGGGTCGCCACGCCCACGGCCGCTCCCGCCGGCACCGCCGGCTGCGCCGGGCTCCCCCGGTCCTCCTCGGTCTGAAGGACAAGCCAGGCGCGGGCGTTCGCGCCCTCGTGCATCGGGTAGTCGACCAGCCGCGCGTGGCGGCGCACCGAGGTCCGCCGCCGCGCGGTGTCGAGGTAGGCCTCGGTCGCGACCGAGTCCTGGAAGTAGCTGAGGTGGTCGCCGACGTAGGCCAGGAGCTCGACGAGGACGATGCCCAGGTCCGCCGGGCTACGCTCCTGCCAGTCTGGCATGGTCTCGGAGAGCCGGTCGAGGATCAGCCGACGGAAGCTGGCGTAGTCCTTGGCGAGGTAGCTCAGGTGCGGCGCCGGTAATCCTCCCTCGTCACACTCCTGCTCCGCGGCGCAGTCCCCAGGGGTGTCGCAGTTCACCTTGAAGGAGAACGCGACCTCGGCGAGCTCGGGGTCGAAGCCCGACGGCGGTTCGGGGACCACCGGTGACGACACGAGCCGCAGGGTGTAGGTCGAGAAGTCACCGGCCACGCTGGTGCGCAGCACGATCTCGTCGGCTGCGGTGCTGACGACCTCCTCGACGGCGATCGGTGTGACCCGCACGCCGCCGTCGAGGACGAAGCGGTCCCGGGTCAGCGCGGGCGAGGCCGGTACCCCGCCGTTCTGCCCGGGCAGCGGGTGCAGGAAGCGCACCGTGAGGTCGCGCTGGTCGGTCGGCGACACCTCGAGGTAGTCGATGCCGTTGAGGAACGCCTCGCCGCCGGGGTCCACGGCAGCTCGCACGAGGTCCCGGCGGCGCTCGTGGCCGCAGTGGTACTGCGTGGACGTCACGTCGCCACCTCCAGGCGGGCGGTGGCCCTCTGCCCGGAGGCGCGCAGCAGGTAGGAGACCTGCACGATGAGCTGGGAGTCCACGGCGTCGACATCGACGCCGGAGACCTCGATGAGGTCGGCGAGGTACTGCTCCAGCGCCCCCTGCACGAGGAACTGCAGGGCGGAGGCGAGCTCGGGGCTGCCGGGGGCGAACACGAGCTGCTGCAGGCCGGAACCGAACGTCGGGCGATTCAGCCGCTCCCCCGGGCTGGTGAACAAGAGCTGCTCGATCAGGTCGCGTACGTGGTCGTCGATCCCGGTCGAGGCGGTGCGCCTGCGGTCGTCGACGTGGAACGGGAAGTCGATGTTCATTGTGCGATCACCCGCGTCTGCGTCGAGACGATCACGACCGGCGTCCCGTTGGGGACGCAGACCGCCTGGCTGTCGAGCAGGACGAGCGGCTGGCCGTTCGACGTCACCCGGGTGGCGCCCGTCATCCACTGCGCGGTGACGCACGGGGTGGGGGCGCCGGCCGTCACCATGGGACAGCCCGCCACGACGTGGGGGGCGGCGATGGTCACCGTCGGCAGACCGGTGACCAGGACGCGCGGGTTCGGCGCGGTCGGCTGCGCCTGGCCGCCGTGGGCGCACAGGAGGGTGGCAGCGATGTGGACGAGGAAACCGGGCATGTCGCTCCTCACACCACGACGAGAGCGCCGTTGTTGATGGTTACCGACGGCCCGACCAGGACGAGGCTGGCGCCCTTGCCGTTCTGGATGTAGATGCCCGTGTCGTTGACGATGATCGTGGCACCCGTCGTGCTCTTCAGCATGATCCCTCCGGTGGGTCCTGGCAGGTCGCTGACCACCAGCGAGTTCTGGGCCGTGGTCTGCAGCAGGATGTTCGGGCTGGCGGGGTTCCCGGCGAGCGCGAGCACCGGCACCTCCGCCACGGTCCCGTAGTAGCAACCGGTCCAGATCGGGTAGTCCGGGTCCCCCTGCTCGAACTCGACCCACACCCCGGATCCCACCTGCGGGATGAAGTAGGCACCCATCTGCTTGCCGGCGATCGGGAAGCAGGGCATCGCCCAGGACGAGGGCACGAGGTTCGACACGTCGGGCACGATCACCTGGATGCGAGCGATCTGCATCGGGTCCACGTTGTTGGTCACCGTGCCCCGGTACTTTCCGTAGAACGTCCGTTCCGCCATGAGTGCCTCCTACACCGGGACCTTGGGCAGCGTGGGCAGGAGGCCGTTGCGGACGAGCGTGAACTCCTGCTTGTACTCCCCGCGCTTGATCTTGTGGGTCACGCGCTGGACGAAGTGCAGCCCGTCGAACGCCGCACCGGCGCCACGGACCCCGACGAGGGCCCGCGCCCGCAGCGGCTGCCCGTAGCGCAGCACGTCGAGAGTGCCCGTCCCCCTCACCCCGTCGGCGGACGCGGCGGCCTGGGCCATGCCGTGCAGGACCGCCTGGATCGGTGAGCGCTTGGCGCTGTCGGCGACGTACTCCACCTTCTTCGCCAGCAGCGGCACCGCACCCAAAAGCGGGCTCAGGGGTGAGATGTCGGGGATCGGGATGGGGATGGGGATCTTCGAGATCAGCTCCTGGATGAACATGACCGGAAGCTTCTTCTCCTCGGTGTCCAGGGAGAAGCTGAGCGACTCGACCGTGGAGTGGGCGTCCATGTTCACGCTGAGGGCGGCCTGGGGGACGCCGACCCTGGTCTGGGGCCCGAAGTAGCCGATGCTCATCCCCGGCTGGGGTCCGGGGTCCACGTAGAACACGTAGCCCACGAGCTCCGCCAGCGAGTTGAGGTACGCGAGGTCGGTCCCCTTCTGCCGGGGGATCCGGTCGGTCGGGGAGGGCACCTCGAACAAGATGGTCGGGATCACGAGCGGCACCACACCGAACAACGCGTACTTCGCCAGGATCACGACGACGCGCGCCTCGATCGACATCGCCGGGTACGGGATGCCGGAGAGGTCGAGCCACCCCATCACCGCGGTGAGGTCGACGCCGGTGACGTCGAGCACGTCGTGGCCGGCGTCGGTGCCCGACGTGACGTCCACCTTCGTGATGACGCCGTCCATCAGCACGTACGGGGTGCCGCTGATCGTGGCCACGATCAGGGTCCGCATCACCGGCGGCAGCCCACCCCCGGCGAGCAGGAAGATCGTGTGCAGCGGTGAGTGCTTGCTCAGGTTGAACGTGAGGCGGAAGCCGCCGGGCTTGCCACGTTCCGCGGTCTGGGTGACCTCGACGCCGGTGAGCTCGTCGATCGCGGACCGGGGCAGCGGCACCGGCACGCCCGGACCGACCATCACCGTCAGGGTGAGCTGGCTACTCATCGCCGGCCCCCGGGATGCCCTCGGGCAGAGTGATCCGCAGCCGACGGCCGAGGACCTCGGTCAGCTCGTCGGGGCGCAGCGCGACGTTCGCGTCGCAGATCCTCCAGAACTGCGTCGGGTCACCGAGCTGCTCTGCCGTGATGTTGTCGAGGCGGTCCCCCTGCGAGACGACGCGTTCGGCGATCAACGCGAAGCGTTCCGGCGGAGGGACGAACCGCCGCCGCAGGTACACCACCTCGCGGCCGTCCGGTCCCACCCACGTGGCCGTCTCGACGACGGCGTAACGGCTCGTCGGTGAGAAGCTCGCGCTCGTGCTCATGGCAACCCCGTCAGGCCGAGGGCGCCGAGAGCACCGGGCGAGGTGCGGCCGGCGAGCCGTTCCTTGTTCTGCAGGTAGGCCAGGTAGAGGCTCCCTCCCTTGTGGTCGAACCCGAGGTCGTCCACGCTGAGCACCCGCATCCCGAGGCTGACCTTTGCCCGGATCGGGTTGAGGTTCGGGTCGAACGCCTCCTCGGTGATGCTCAGCTCGGTGACGCGCACCGGGACGATGCGCTGCCTGCTCCAGACGAACAGCGCGAGCGGGGCGAGCATGGGAGCGATCTCCAGCGTCCCGCTCGCGGAGAGCCGCCGACTGTCCTGGAGCTGACCGCTGGTCGGGTGGACGATCACCTCTAGCGCCGCGAGCTGGGGGTGGATGCCGGCCTCCATCGCCTGCGGGTCGCCGCTCTCGAGCTGGTCGGTGGCGTCGATCTCGGCGTCGAGCTTGATCGTCTCCACCGGCGGGCCCTTCAGCCGGGTGGCCTCGCTGCGGTCCGCGCCCTCGCTGCCCACCGCCTTCGGTGCGAACGTGCGGGTCAACGTGTCCGGGTTGTACTGCAGCGCGACGATCCCCCCGATGGCCCCCGACCGGGCGTCGACCAGCACGAGGCCACCCTTGAGCAGCCGTGGGGATCCGGGGAAGCTCGAGGAGGCCATCACCACTCCCCCGGTTCGTCGCGCCGCACAGGTCTGCGCGAGGTCTGCCGCTCGGGCCGCAACGAGCGCCGGTAGGCCGCAGCGGTGGTCGGCACGAAGCCGACGGCACTGTGGACCCGGCCCGCACGGACGACGGCGGCGAGCCCGCGGCCGGCGAAGATCCACTCGCCGCCCTCCAGCCGGACGAGACCGTCGACGACGTCGTCACGCTCGTCCGGCTTCCCCAGGACCTCGAGCACCTCGGCGTCCGGTCCACCGCGCCAGGTGACCTCGATCAGCACGGTGAGGCCGTCGCGGAGCCACGCCCTCGCCGACACCCGGGCGCGCGGGTCGTCCAGGTGCACGAGCTCGGCCTCCTCGTCGTCCGCGCCGAGCGTGACGAGCGCCGGCGGATCCTCCAGGTCGCCGCCCTCCAGCGCCCGGGGTAGCCCGTGCCAGTCGGACAGCCGCAGCCCGGCCAGCTGTTCGGCCACATCGTCCAGGGAGACCTCACGCATGGCTTCCTCATCCTCCGATCCGGGCGATGTCGCCCTTGAAGTAGGCGAGGATCACGTTCCGGAAGCCGACGACGGTGACGAGGCGCACGGCCTCCGCGAACGAGGCGTACCGGCGTCGGGAGGCGTGCTTGACGTGGATCGGCCGCAGCTTCGCATGCGCCGGCCCCTCCACCTTCGCCCGCAACGCCGGGTCGGCGACGCGGGACGCGATGTTGGCCCAGACCACCTCGTCGAGGAACGAGTCCATGCCCTCGATCAGGGTGTTGTACTGCGGTGATCGGCCACCGAACCCGTTCGCGAACGTGCGGTACCTCGGGTGCGCCAGCGTGTGCAGATACTCGTGGATCAGGGTCTGGAACATGTCCCACATGAAGTCCTGGTCGTTCTCGACGGCTCCCTTCGGCCTGAACAGCTGGATGTTGACGTCGTGGGTCCTCGAATCGGCCGACGCGTCCCAGCCCCGGTCGATCTCGTTGAGTCTGCGTACCTGCGGTGCCGTCGTCGTCATCTCCTCGGCGACCTTGACCTGAGACGCCGCCTCAGGGTTGCGCGGCCTGTTGTTCAAATCGAAGCTGGGCGAGGCGTGGTGGGCACGGTTCAGCGGCGCGACGGTGTCCTTGTCCGCCTGGAAGAAGTAGGCGACGAGGGCCCTGGCCAGCGCCCGCTTGTCGGCGAACGTCGTGGTCGAGTCGGTCAGGTAGGACTGCGTGTCCGCCCACAGGTCGTGCAGGCTGCGGCGGCTTCCGGGCCGGTCCGCCTTCATCGGCGGGTGCCCGCCCTGGTCGTAGTAGCCGCCGAGAACGACGTCGGTCTCGTCCTTGCTGACCTTGGCCACGTCCTCCATCTCGGTCAGCGTGTGCATCTTGGTCGGGTCGCTGTGGTCGGCCGGCTGGCGATCCTTGGCCTGGCGGCTCCAGTGGTCCTCGATGATGCCGGGCGTGAGAGCACGCAACTTCTCCTCGTAGGTCTGCTTCTCCCCGGGAACCTTGTCCTGGAAGGACGTCGGCGCACCACCGGGCCCCGGCGTCACCGGCGGCGCGAGGGCCTCGCGCGCCGCCTTCTTCTGGTCGGGCGTGAGCGTCACCGCCTTCGCGGCGAGCTCCGCGGGTCTCTCCACAACCGCGATGTCCTTGAAGGCGTCCTCCATCACGACGTCCATCCGCGCACGCTTGGCCGCGAGCGCCCTGACCTCCTCCTCGAGCGTTGCCTTCGCGGCCTTGTCGGCGGCGTGGCCGGCCTGGTCCGAGAGCTCGAGGACCCTCGCCCCGACGCGGTTCCGCTCGACGGCCAGGTCCTTGGCTGCCCGTTCGCGCTCAGCGGGGTCGTGCCGCGCCAGCTCCTCGATGATCTCCTCCGGCCGGTAGCTCCCTTCGAGCCTGAGGCGGAGGTGGGCCCAGTCGTAACCGAAGAGCGGGGCGCCGGGGGGCAGGCCGCCCTTCGGCCGGACGTCGTCCTTGCTGACCGCCTGCTGGCCGCCCTCGAAGCGGGTGTCGAGCCAGGCCCGCAGCCGTCTGCTGTTCGCGCCGTCGAGGTCGCCGAGCAGATCGGCGACGGGCACCGCTCGGAAGATGAGCCGCAGGTCGCCGTCCTCGGCGAGGGTGAGCACGTCGAGGATCGCGGCCTCGTCGGCACCGGCTGTGGCGCCCGAGAGCAGCTCGCGGATGAGGAGGGCCTTCTGCCGACCGCTCAGGTCGAACCCGGCGGTGGCGCTCTTCCACCGCTTGACGACGGCGCGCGCCTTGTTGTCGCTGTCGAAGTCCCCCTCGATGTCGTCGCGCCGCAACAGGTGCTCGAGGTACCGGGCGAGCTCGGGCTGCGAGTAGGACTCAGCGCCGAACAGGCGCCCGATGGTGGCCCCGGGTCGCGAGACGAGACCCGAGAAGAAGCTGCCGACGTCCTGCAGGACGCCACCGGAGGTGGAGGACCGTCCCGCCGTCCCGGCGCTTGTTGGGGACCTCCCGCCGACCGGCACCTTCGTGAAGTCCTGACTCCTCGCCGCACCCCGTCCCGGTCCGGGGTCGCGTCCGAGCGGCGCGGGGTCGCGCTCCGGCTCGCGTCCGGCGTCGAGCTGCCGGTCGCGTCCGACCGGACGACGCTCGTCCATCTCCCGCGCCGGCCCCACCGGCGCCGGCTCGCTCACCGGCACCCTCTCGGTCTCGAACATCGTGGTCATCGTCAGTCCACCACCCTGAGGCGGTCCTTCTCCTCGGCGAACGGCGGCGGTGAGAGCACGTCGTTGCCCAGGTCAGACAGGTGGCTGTCGATCTGCGCTTTCCACCAGGGCCCCGCGGTGTCGAGGGTCACCGCCACCCGGGCGGCGGAGGCGCGCGAGACGCCCTTGGCGAGAATCTCCGGCTTCGTCGTCAAAGCGTCGATGATCTCCCCGGAGAGCTGCTGGATGGGCTGGGCCGCGTCGACCACCTTCGTCAGGCCGCCGGGGATCGTCACGGAGTCGACGGCGGCGGACAGGTACCGTGTGCGGGCTGCGGCGAACCGCTGCTGGGCGAGTGTCACGGCCTGGGGCGTGGCCGCGGCGAGCAGTGCGGACCGGGCTTGCTCGAGGGCCCTGCGGTGCTGCTGCCATGCAGGGTGAGCCACCACGTTCCAGTAGGGCACGAGCCAGGTGTTGTGGTGGGCGCGCGTCTTCTCCAGCAGCTGCAGGTAGCGCAGGTGGAACTGGTAGTACGGGCTCTTCGGGTCGCCGGTGACGGACCCGAAGAGCTGGGTGTGCATGAGGCTGCGGTAAAAGGCGACCAGCCGGTCCTTGTCGACCTTCTCGCTCTTCCCGCCGAGGTCCGGGACGTCGGAGATCAGGAACGGCGCGTCGGTGTTCTCCACGAACTCATTCGCGGCCAGCTCGCCGAGGAACCGGTTGTCGGTGGCCCTCGTCGCCCCACCACCCGCCGCGGCGGCCCCACCACCCGCGGCGCGCGGGGCGCGCGGCTCACCGGACGCGTCCACGGAGTCCCACCTGTCCCGGAACTCCTTCGTCACGGCCGCGGACGCGATCTTGAACTCGTCGTTGTGCACCACCCAGGTACTCAGGCCCGGTGCGCCGGTGACGATGAGGCCGATGTGGACCGGGAGCTGGATCCAGCGGAACCTCAGCGCCAGGGACGGGTGGTTGCGCAGCAGCGAGAGCAGGTAGGTGATCCTCAGGGCGTACACGCCGCAGTCGTGGACGAGCTGGCCGGCGAGGGTCCGGGGGAAGCTGACGCGGAGCAGGTCGTCGCCCAGGTCCTCGATGTTCATCGGGGAGTGCGTGGTGAACGCGGCCAGGTAGAGGCGCAGGAGGTCGATGACCGCGGTGAGCGACTCGTCCGGCGACGACGACGTCGCCAGGTGAGCCTCGAACTTCGCCAGCAGGAAGCGGCGCCAGTCGTCGTCGCTGTGCAGCTGCAACCCGTCGGCGCCGGCGGCCGGGAGCGCGGCCTCGTTCTCCTTGGCCTCGGCGGTCTGCCTCCCTTGCTTGTCCGCCTCGAACCCGTAGATCCGCTTGACCGCGCCGATCTGCTGCGTGCGGATGGCGACGATGCGGCGGTGGTCGATCTCCTTCGCCGGGCCGATGAACATCCCCTCGTCGGTGGCGTCGTAGGACTCGAGCGTGATCTCCCGCTTGGCCGCCCGCTTGTCGTCGGGAAAGAAGTCGACCTGGCGCAGGACGTCCTTGCGGCCCCGCTTGCGCCAGACCCACTCGTTGATCTCGAGCTCGGTGGAACCCTGGGGGAGGCTGAGCGTGCCCAGCACCGAGCCGAGCCGTTGCTCGAGCGCGTCCAGGAGCGTGCGGTTCTTCGTGGCCGCGAGGTCCGCGACGGCCCGCTCCAGCACGGCCTGGAAGGCGGCCTGGACGCCGACGAAGGCGTCCCGCATCAGCCCGACGAGGCTGCCCGCGTACCGGGAGATCGTGATGTTCGGCTTGGTCTCGAACCCGAAACCGACGCCGCCGAGGGACTCGTACAGCTCCTTGACCCGCTTGGTGTCAGCCACCAGCTCCGTCTTGTCCAGGCCGTCGCGCTCCGACTGCAGCAGGTGGAAGAACGAGCCCAGGCCGTCGAGGACGCCCAGCGACGCCGTCCCGTCGGACCAGTCGACCCGGGCCCGGAGCCGCTCGCGGACCTCCCCCCAGTGCCACACCTCGTCGTCGTAGTAGCGCCGGGTCGCGGTCCGTCGGCCCAGCGGCGCCGTTCCGGGCAGCCGCAGGTACCAGTTCCGGAACCTCGCCGCGGCGGGTGCGTGGCCGAGCAGGACGAGGCGGGTGGTCAGCTCCACGGCGACCGGGCCGGAGGGGAAGTTCGTCGGCAGGAGGTACCCGTCGACCTTGTCCAGGGCCGCCACCAGGTCACTGATCCCGGTGGTCTGCTCCGCGTCGACGGCCCCGCACAGCGCGAGGATCGGACGCAGCGCGATCTCGTGCTTGCCCCAGGTGCGGCCGAACTCGTCGATCACCTCCTGGTGGAACGGCTTGGCCCCGACATCCTTCTTCGGCGCCATCGTCGCCGGCGCGCCCCCTCGCCCCTGGACGACGTGCGCCACCTCGTGGGCGAGCAGCTCCCGACCGGCCGGCGAGCGGGGCGCGAACCGGCCCGGGGCGAACGCGATACGGGTCCCCACCGTCTCGGCGAGGGCGCCCCTGGAGGCCACCCGCTCGTCCCGGGGGCGCACCCGCACCTGCGTGAGGTCGACGGCAAAGCGCGCCTCCAGGTCGGCGCGCACGTCGTCGTCGAGTGGGTGGCCGATCCCGTCGCCGAGGACCACCCGCCTCGCGGCAGTGGCGGACCGCGCGAGCTCGGAGGGGCTCAGGCCCAGGGCGTTGGCCGCGAGGTCGTCGGCGTCGAGCTCGCGCCGGGGGCGAACCCACCACAGGCCGGTCATCTCCCCGGCTCCCCACCGCGCAGGGCCTGCCCCAGGGCGGAGGCGACGCTCCGGCCGACGTCGCGAGGTCCGCCGCCGGGGCCCACCGAGGCGCTCAGGCGACGGCCGGGTTCGGCGGAGGGGACGAACGCGCTCGCGTCCGCGCCCGCCAGCCGGCCGGTGAGCTCGAGCTCGAACGCCTCACGCAGGGCCGCGGCGTCACCACGACGCAGCGGCATCCCCTCCACCACGAGACGTTCGATGTGCACCTCGATCCTCATACCGCCTCCACCTCGTTGGTGGAGCGATCCGCCTTGCGCAGCTCCAACCGGGCGGCGTCGAGCACGTGCTCCATCGCCACGGCGCGGCCCTGCGTCGCGGCGAAGAACGCGGCGTGCAGCGCGATCGAGTGGATCAGTGCGCCGCTGAGGTCGAGCCGGGCCAGCCGGCGCGGGTCCAGGCCGTCCGTCGGCACCTGCGGGGGGAACGCGGCGGCCCAGATCCGCTCCCGCTCCGGCGGCCCGGGCAGCACGAACGGCACGATGAAGCGCAGCCGCCGGGTGAACGCCGGGTCGAGGGCGCTGCGCAGGTTCGTCGCGAGGACCGCCAGGCCGTGGTAGGACTCCATCCGCTGCAGCAGGTAGTTCACCTCGATGTTGGCGTAACGGTCATGGCTGTCCCGGACCTCGCTGCGCCGGCCGAACAGGGCGTCGGCCTCGTCGAAGAACAGGATCACGCCGCCGTGCTCGGCGGCGTCGAACAAGCGGCGGAGGTTCTTCTCCGTCTCGCCGATGTACTTGCTCACCACACCGGAGAGGTCGATCCGGTACAGGTCGAGCCCGAGGTCGCCGGCGAGCACCTCCGCGGCCATGGTCTTGCCGGTACCGCTCTCCCCGGTGAAGAGCGCGCTGATGCCGAGGCCACGGGGCGAGCGCTGCCGCCATCCCCAGTCGTCGTAGACCACCCCGCGGTGCCTCGCCTCGTGGGCCATCGTGCGCAGCAGACGCAGGGGCTCGGCGGGCAGGACGATGTCGGCCCACGTCGCGGCCGGTCTCAGCCGCTGCGCGAGCGCATCCAGGTGGGGACGGTAGAGCGACATGCCCCGGGCCCGGGCGGCGACTGCGAGGTCGCCGTCACCGCCGGCCCGCGCCGACCGGGCGACCCGCTCGATCTCGGTGGCGTCGAGGTCGAGCTCCGTGGCGAGCCCCGCCGCGGCGTCGGAGCCGTCCTCGCCGAGCGCACCGCGCCACAGGGCCCGCTGCTCCGCCTTGGTGGGGGTCGCCGCGTCGTGCACCACCGAGACATCGGCGAGGTCACCGCACACCTGGGCGAGGCCGAGCAGGACGGGCGAGTCGGCCTCCTCCGCCAGCCGACGGACGGCGGTGACCTGGACCGCGGTCAGGTCGCCGTCGTCGGCGGTCACCAGGAGCGCGAGCGGCAGCAGCCTCGCCTCGCGACGCCACAGCCGCGCGAGGTCCCCCGCGTCCGCGAGGCCGAGGGGCAGGGCCGCGACGGGCAGCTCGTGGAGCAGCAGCCCGAGCCGGGTCGCCACCCGTGACGCCAGGGAGACCCGGCTGGCGCGGTTGCTGCCCACCAGCTGCAGCAGTGCTCCGGTGCCATCCGCCGCGGAAGCCGCGACGGCGTCGACGACCGCCTCCTGCGAGGGCGGCAACGGCTCGGGCGAGTGGTCCAGCGGACGCAGGAGCACGGACAGTCTCTCGTCGAGGACGTTGAGGCCCTTGACGAAGTGGACCACCCGCTCGTCGGCCCGCAGGGCGCGCAGGACCAGCGGCTCCCCCGACCTCGCGTCGACGTCGACGAGCCGCCACGCGCGCAGCGACCCCGTGGGCGAGAGGGCGGACCACTCGGGGTCCTCCAGCACCGCCATCGCGAGCGCGAACGTCGGGACCGGCTTGCGCGGATCGTCCTGGGCCGCGGCGCACAGGGCACCCGTGCGGGTGTCCAGCTCCATGGCGCAGCACAACAGGACGACGTCCTGCTCGAACCGGGACAGGCCGAGCGCCTCCGAGAGCAGCAGCAGGGCCGGCGGCGGGAAGGTGCGTTCGGCCTCGAGGAGCCGGACGTGCGCCTCGTGCACCTGCCGCTCCTCGACGCCGTGCGGCGCCGGTGCGGCCGCGGCCAGCCGCAGGCGCAGCCAGTCCAGGGCCGTGGAGAGGTAGGCGTCGTTGTGCTCACGCCACTGCCCGACGCTCAGGGTGGGTGCGGTGGCGCTCATGTCACCCCGATCAACGGGCCCACGTACTGCTGGTGCGTCGGGCTGTTCGGGTCCTCGTCGACCTCCAGCGGGCTGATCGCCCCGTCCACCTGGACCCGGAGCAGGAAGGACCCCGCGGGGAAGCCCGCCGGGACGCCG
>JAENWO010000091.1 GCA_016649925.1 Actinomycetales bacterium | reverse complement strand
CTGTCAAGCACCCTAAGATCTCACAGCAGCGGCAAAAAGCGCGCTTGTCGCGCGCACTCCCAGAGAGATAATGCAAAGGCTCCCGATACCAGTCGCCGCAGTGAGACGCACCAAAATTCACCCCATCTAGGTTTGATAGAACACATGAAACTCGCTACCTGGAACATCAACTCGCTGGCCGTGCGTCTGCCGCAAGTGCTCGAGTGGCTGGCCGCCAACCCGGTCGATGTGCTGTGTCTGCAGGAGCTGAAAATCAGCGATGACAAGTTCCCTTTGCAAGAGCTGGAGGCTGTGGGCTATCAGAGCGCGGTATTTGGCCAGAAAACCTACAACGGCGTCGCCATCCTGAGTCGCACACCGGCACGCGACATTGGGAAAAATATCGCGGGCTTTTCTGACCAGCAATCGCGTGTGATAGCCGCCACGCTCGACCTGCCGGGCAGCAAGCTGGCGGGCGATGAAGTGCGCATCGTCAACTGCTATTTCGTCAACGGCCAGGCGCCAGGCAGCGAAAAATTTGACTACAAGATGAGATGGATGAACGGCTTGCGCGACTGGTTGCGTGATGAACTCCTGGACCACCCGAATCTGGTGCTGTTGGGGGACTTCAACATCACCGCCGACGACCGCGACAGTTATGACCCGGTGGGCTTACGCGAAACCATTCATCACACCACCGAAGAACGCCAGCATTTCCAGGCGCTGCTCGATCTGGGCCTGGCCGCCGTCGTCGCCCTCACCGCGCAGGAACTGGACCTCGTCGCGCACCATGCGCCACCACAGAACGAGGGCGAACCCGCCGAAGATCCACCACTCCGCCGCATAGGCGAGGTTCTGCAGGTTGACGCCACCGCCCTCGATCACGGGAGCGGACATCGCCCGGATCGCCGGGAGGTCGAACGGCGCGGACGTGGCCGGCTGCTGCTCCGCGAGGACGAGGTGGCCGGAGTACATCGGCGAGCCCCAGATGTTCACGAGCTGGGCCGAGCTGACGGCGTCGAGCTGACCGTCGACCGACCCGCGAGCATCCGCCGCCTCCGACCCGGACAGGTAACCCATCACGTCCACCTCGACGTCGGGCGCCGGCACGCCCTCCAGGTAGGCGGGACCGTCCTCAGGCACCCAGCCGCGCACCACGGGCAGGATCGCACCGGTGGCCGGGCCCTGGGTGACGCGCAGACCGGTGAGGAGCAGGTAGCCCACCTGCCCGTCCAGTGCCCGGCCGGGCACGAAGAACTGCTCGCCGACGTCGTAGGTGCCCCGCACGCTGACGCGCTTGCCGACCATCGCCTGCGTGAAGCTCGTCTGCGGCGCGACGACCTCCTCCAGCGGCACCGGTGCGGCGTTCTCCCGTTCCGCCAGCTCGATCTCGCGGGCCTGGTCGCCGCGGATCTGCGACCGGTCCAGCTGCCAGGCGCCCAGCCGGATACAGACCAGCGCGCCGACGATGAGGAGGACGAAGATGCCGATCAGGCGGGGACGGGTCGCCGCCCGCACCCAGTCCCACCAGCCGCCGCTCGTCTGCATCCCTTCAGGTTACGCGGGCCGGGCATCGCCGTCGGCCGTCGGCGCTGACAGCGAAGGTGGGGTCATCTAGGTCCGAAGTCACTCGCATCCCCGCGCCAAACGCGGCAGGCTAGGAATGGACTGTCCATCAGCTGTGAGGGGATCACCATGACCACTGACATGTTGCCCGCGCCGAACCCCGGATCCGGCCAGCACCCCACCGGGGCCTGGACGCGACGCGAGGACCACGAGCTCGACGCGGACAGCCTCGACCGCATCGACAAGTGGTGGCGCGCCGCGAACTACCTCTCCGTCGGCCAGATCTACCTGCTCGCCAACCCGCTGTTGCGCGAGGAGCTGACCCGGGACGACGTGAAGCCGCGTCTCCTCGGGCACTGGGGCACCACGCCCGGCCTGAACTTCCTCTACGCGCACCTCAACCGCGCGATCGCCGAGCGGGAGCAGTCCACCATCTACATCACCGGGCCCGGTCACGGCGGCCCCGGCCTGGTGGCGAACGCCTACCTCGACGGCACGTACTCCGAGACCTACCCCGACATCACGAAGGACACCGAGGGTCTGCGCCGGCTCTTCCGTCAGTTCTCCTTCCCCGGCGGCATCCCCTCCCACGTGGCGCCGGAAACCCCCGGATCGATCCACGAGGGCGGCGAGCTCGGCTACGCGCTCTCGCACGCCTACGGCGCGGCGTTCGACAACCCGAACCTGCTGGTCGCCGCGGTGGTCGGCGACGGCGAGGCCGAGACCGGCCCGCTGGCCACGAGCTGGCACTCGAACAAGTTCGTCAACCCGAAGCTCGACGGCGTCGTGCTGCCGATCCTGCACCTCAACGGCTACAAGATTGCGAACCCGACGGTCCTCGCGCGCATCCCCCAGGACGAGCTCCTCGACCTCATGCGCGGGTACGGGCACAAGCCCCACCTGTTCAGCGGCGGCTTCGGCGACGAGTCCCCGGCCGACTTCCACCGCCGGTTCGCGACGCTCCTGGACGAGGTCCTCGACGAGATCGCCGACATCAAGGCCGCCGCGGCGGCCGGCAACGAGGAGCGGCCGGCATGGCCGATGATCATCGTGCGCACCCCGAAGGGCTGGACCTGCCCGCCGGTCATCGACGGCAAGCAGGTGGAGAACTCCTGGCGCTCGCACCAGGTCCCGCTCCCGAGCGCACGCGACACCGACGCACACCTCGCCACGCTCAAGGAGTGGATGGAGTCCTACGGCGCGGAGGAGCTCTTCGACGACGCCGGTGCCCTGCGCCCCGAGATCGCCTCCCTCGCTCCCGCCGGGGAGCTGCGGATGAGCGCCAACCCGCACACCAACGGCGGTCTGCTCCTCAAGGACCTGCGGATGCCCGAGTTCAAGAAGTTCGCCGTCGACGTCCCGGCACCGGGCGGCACGATCGCCGAGGCGACCAAGGTGATGGGCCAGTGGCTCACCGAGGTGGTGCGGCTCAACCCGGAGAACTTCCGCATCTTCGGCCCGGACGAGACGGCCTCGAACCGGCTCCAGGCCGTCTTCGAGGTCACCGACAAGCAGTGGAACGCCGAGTTCATCGAGGCCGACTCCGACGACCACCTGGCTCGCGCCGGGCGCGTCATGGAGATGCTCTCCGAGCACCAGTGCCAGGGCTGGCTCGAGGGTTACCTGCTGACCGGCCGGCACGGGTTGTTCAGCTGCTACGAGGCGTTCATCCACATCATCGACTCGATGCTCAACCAGCACGCCAAGTGGCTCAAGGTGACGCGTGAGATCCCGTGGCGACGCCCGATCTCGAGCCTGAACTACCTGCTCTCCTCCCACGTGTGGCGTCAGGACCACAACGGCTTCTCCCACCAGGACCCCGGCTTCATCGACCATGTGGTGAACAAGAAGTCCGAGATCGTGCGGGTCTACCTCCCGCCGGACGCGAACACCCTGCTGTCGACGTACGACCACTGCCTGCGCAGCCGGGACTACGTCAACGTCGTCGTCGCCGGCAAGCAGCCCGCGCCACAGTTCCTCACGATGGACGAGGCGATCGCGCACTGCACCCGTGGGCTGGGCATCTGGGACTGGGCCGGCACCGAGGTGCCCGGCGAGGACCCCGACGTCGTCCTCGCGTGCGCGGGCGACGTGCCGACCCTGGAGGTGCTCGCGGCCGCGGACCTGCTGCGTCGCCACCTGCCGGAGCTGAAGGTCCGCGTCGTCAACGTCGTCGACCTGATGCGCCTGCAGGACGACAAGGAGCACCCGCACGGGTTGTCCGGGCGCGACTTCGACACGATCTTCACCGACGACAGGCCGATCATCTTCGCCTACCACGGGTACCCGTGGCTGATCCACCGCCTCACGTACCGCCGCAGCGGGCACGACAACCTGCACGTGCGCGGCTACAAGGAGGAGGGCACCACCACCACCCCGTTCGACATGGTGATGCTCAACGACCTGGACCGCTTCCGCTTGGTGATGGACGTCATCGACCGCGTGCCCTCGCTGGGCTCGAAGGCCGCCGGCCTGCGCCAGCTGATGGAGGACGAACGGCTGCGCGCGCGCCGGTACACCCGCGACCACGGGGACGACCTGCCCGAGGTCAAGGACTGGGTGTGGCCGGACGCCTCAGAGGGGGCCACCGCCGTCGGCGGACCCCGACAGGGCGCCACCGCGGCGACCGCAGGGGACAACGAGTAATGACGACGAGCGTCTACGTCACCTCCCCCGAGGGGCACACCGGGAAGTCCTCTGTTGCTCTCGGCCTCGTCGAACTCTTCGCCCGCCGGGTGCAGCGGGTCGGCGTCTTCCGGCCCGTCGCCCGCGCGGACGAGGGCCGAGACTCCGTCCTGACCCTGCTGCTCGCGCACGACGGCGTCGACCTCACCTACGACGAGTGCGTGGGGGTGACGTACGAGGACGTCCACGCCGACCCGGAAGCGGCGCTGGGCACGATCATCCGAAAATACCGCGAGGTGGAGCGCCAGTGCGAGGTCGTCGTCATCGTCGGCTCGGACTACACCGATGTGGCGGGACCGACCGAGCTCGCCTTCAACGCACGCATCGCTGCGAACCTGGGCTCCGCCGTCGTGCTCGTGACCTCCGCGGTGCGACGTACGCCCGAGGACGTGCGGCAGATGGTCGACGTGTCCATGGCGGAGCTTGCGGCCGCGCACGCCCGCGTGGTCGCCGTCGTCGCGAACCGCGCGCAGGAGGACGAGCGCGAGAGGTTCCTGGCCGCGCTGTCCGACCTGCCGGTGCCCGCCTGGGTGATGCCGGACGTGCCGCTGCTCTCCGCGCCGAGCGTGCGGGAGCTGATGGTCGCCGTCGAGGGAACGCTCACGGGCGGCGACGACGAGCTCCTCGACCGTGAGGCGGAGGAGGTGATCGTCGGCGGCATGACGATGGAGCACATCCTCGACGCGCTCACCGACGGTGCCGTCGTGATCGTCCCCGGCGACCGGTCCGAGGTGGTGCTGGCGATGGTGGCTGCGCACGCCGCCGAGAGCTTCCCCTCGCTGTCCGGGCTGATCCTCAATGGCGGGTTCACGCCGACGGACCAGATCTCCCGCCTCGTGGCCGGTCTCAACCAACGGCTGCCGATGGTCTCCACCACGTTCGGCACGTTCAAGACGGCGCGGCTGGCCGCGGAGACCCGGGGGATGCTGTCCACCGGTTCCCAGCGCAAGCTCGACGTCGCCCGTTCGGTCTTCGAGTCCAGCGTCGACGGCGAACGGCTGCTCGACGCCGTCGACGTGCCCCGCAGCGAGGTCGTCACCCCACTCATGTTCGAGTACGACCTGATCGAGCGCGCCCGCTCGATGCGCAAGCACATCGTGCTGCCGGAGGGCTCGGACGATCGCATCCTGCGCGCGGCGAGCACGCTGCTCACCCGGGACGTCGCCGCCCTCACCCTGCTCGGGGACGAGACGTCGATCAGGGCACGGGCCAGCGAGCTCGGCCTGAACCTGGGCGCGGCGACGATCCTGTCCACCAAGGACGGCGAGCTGCGCCAGCGCTTCGCCGAGGAGTACGCCGGGCTGCGGGCCGGCAAGGGGATGACGGTCGAGCGCGCCCGGGAGATCGTCGTCGACGTCTCCTACTTCGGCACGCTGATGGTGCACCTGGGCCTGGCCGACGGCATGGTCTCGGGGGCGCAGCACACCACCGCGCACACCATCAAGCCGTCGTTCGAGATCATCAAGACGATGCCCGGCGTCTCCATCGTGTCCTCGGTGTTCTTCATGTGCCTCGAGGACCGGGTGCTCGTCTACGGCGACTGCGCCGTGAACCCGGACCCCACCGCCGAGCAGCTCGCCGACATCGCGATCTCCTCGGCCGCGACCGCCGCGCAGTTCGGCGTCAGCCCGCGGGTGGCGATGCTGTCCTACTCCAGCGGGGAGTCCGGCACCGGCGCGGACGTCGACAAGGTGCGCACCGCCACCGAGCTCGTCCGCTCGCGTCGCAGCGACCTCGTGGTCGAGGGGCCGATCCAGTACGACGCGGCCGTGGACGCCTCCGTCGCGAGGACGAAGATGCCGGGCTCGGAGATGGCCGGACGCGCCACCGTGTTCATCTTCCCCGACCTGAACACCGGCAACAACACCTACAAGGCGGTGCAGCGCAGCGCCGGGGCGGTGGCCGTGGGTCCCGTGCTGCAGGGGCTGCGCAAGCCGGTCAACGACCTCTCGCGCGGTGCCCTCGTCCAGGACATCGTCAACACCGTGGCGATCACCGCCATCCAGGCTCAAGGAGCCCCTCAGTGACCCAGAACGTCCTCGTCATCAACTCCGGATCGTCGTCCCTGAAGTACCAGGTGGTCGACGCCGAGACCGGGACGGCGACGGCGGTGGGGCTGATCGAACGCATCGGGCAGGCCCTGGGCAGGCTCACCCACACCGCCGACGGCACGGTGCGCACCACCGAGGTGCCGGTGCCGAACCAGAGGGCGGCGATGCGGGCGATGATCGAGGCGTTCGCCACGCACGGTCCGGCCCTCGCCGACGCGCACCTCGTCGCCGTCGGGCACCGCGTGGTCCAGGGCGGAGCGCGTTTCGGCGGGTCGATGACGATCACCGACGAGGTGGAGGAGATCATCGACGGCCTCTCGGACCTCGCCCCGCTGCACAACCCGGCGAACCTCGAGGGCATCCGGGTGGCCCGTGAGACGTTCCCCGAGCTGACCCACGTCGCCGTGTTCGACACCGCCTTCCACCTCACCATGCCCGCTGAGGCCCACACGTACGCGATCAACCGCGAGATCGCCGAGCAGTACCGGATCCGCCGGTACGGCGCGCACGGCACGTCGCACCAATACGTGGCCCGGGAGGCGGCCCGGTACCTCGGGATCGAGCCGGACCGGGCGAACCTGATCATCCTGCACCTCGGCAACGGCGCCTCGGCGACGGCGGTGCGAGGCGGGATCTCGGTGGACACCTCGATGGGCCTGACGCCCCTGGAGGGCCTCGTGATGGGGACCCGGACCGGGGACATCGACCCGGCGGTGGTGTTCCACCTGACGCGCACGGCGGGGCTGAGCATCGACGAGATCGACGACGTGATGAACCGCCGGTCCGGCATGTTCGGGCTCACCGGCATGGTCGACATGCGCGACGTCGATGATGCCGTCGACGCCGGCGAGGAGGCCGCGATCCTCGGCATGGCCGTGTACTGCTACCGCCTGAAGAAGTACGTGGGCTCGTACACGGCCGTGCTCGGCCGTGTGGACGCCGTCGTCTTCACGGCCGGCATCGGGGAGAACAGCGAGACGGTCCGCGCCGGCGCCCTGGCCGGCCTGGAGCACCTCGGCATCGAGGTGGACGCCACGCTGAACGCCACGCGCTCCAGGGAGGCCCGGACGATCTCGACGCCGGACTCACGCGTCGCGGTGCTCGTCGTCCCGACGAACGAGGAGCTGGAGATCGCCCAGCAGGCGGTCGCCGTCGTCGGCGGCGCCTGACCACCCCCGGGGGCACGCGAGTGCTGGCGATTCCTCTCACCCGTTGAGATATGGCATGAATCGCCAGCACTCGCGGACCTGACGTGGGCACACGCCGTCGGCCGCTCGGGCGCGCCTCCAGGTGCTGCCAATCCTTCACGATCCGGCCCATCTCGACCTACCATGGACTCACTGTCGATCCCCTGGTAGGCGAGGAGTCCCATGCCCGACACCGCCCCCGCCATCGTCCTGCGGGAGGTCCTCGACGCCGACCTCCACCAGTTCTTCGAGCACCTGCGTGACCCGCAGGCCGTCGCCATGGGCCCGTTCACCGCAGAGGACCCGAACGACCGCCAGTCGTTCGACGCGCACTGGCGCCGACTGCGCAGGAATCCGGAGGTCACCGTCCGCACGATCGCTTTGGCGGATGACCCGGAGCGCCTCGTCGTCGGCCACATCCTGCATTTCGTCGAGGAGGGCCAGCCGCAGGTGAGCTACTGGATCGGCCGGGAGCACTGGGGACGGGGCATCGCGACCACTGCCCTCGCGATGCTCCTGCGGGAGGTGCCGGAGCGCCCGGTGTGGGCGCGGGCCGCCCGGCACAACCGGGGCTCGCTGATGGTGCTGCAGCGCAACGGCTTCGTGATCGTGGGGCAGGACACCGGCTACGCCCCCGACCGCGGACGGATGATCGACGAGCTCGTCCTCCGCCTCGCCTGAGCACCCGTTCCGTCAGCACGTGGCAAAGCACCCCAACACCTGTCTCTGGCTCCGTGGACGAGCGCGATGTGGGCCGGTGGGCGGGGTGGACCATCCCACGACGTTCCAGCAGCCGGGTCGGTGGCGAAGCGTGGGTAGTCGTCGAGGCGTTTGACGATTCGCCGGGCGAGGGCCCGGTGTCATTGTTCGACCTTGTTGGCCGGCGGTGGCGGCAGCTCCGATGAGGGCGCCGTGGCGGATCAGGCGGGACTGGATGGTGAGAAGGTCAGCCGTGATGGTGTCGATGTCGGCTTGGTCGACTGCTTTCTTGATGGTGAGCAGGGCGTCGGTGACTTGCTGCGCCCAGCACCACCCGTCGGGTCCGGGGGTGTCCTCGGCCTGTTCGTGGTGGTCGGCGACGGCGACGAGCTCTCGCAGCAAGTGGGCGTTGCACAGGGCGTGGGTGGCGCTCGTGTACCGGTCGTAGGGGGCGAACGCGTCGTGCACCGCGGCGGCGGTGAACGCGGTCAGCACGCCCATGTCGTCCATCGCGGTCTTGCCGCGGCCGGGGTG
>JAENWO010000305.1 GCA_016649925.1 Actinomycetales bacterium | reverse complement strand
CCTACGCTCACATTAAACATGCTCGATGAGCTGCTGAGGCTCCACGGGAGCGACGCCGGAGCAGAGGACCCGTCCGAGGGCCCGACGGCGGTCGTGGTCGCCACGCCCACCAAGGCCCTACCGGCCGAGGCACCGGATCCCAGCCCTCCCGTCGGGTCCACCGGCACGACGGCGGTCCTGCAAGCGACACCGACGGCGCGCCTCCCAGCCGGGGCCGACTCCCCGGCCAGGGCCACCTTCCCGGCCGAGCCCACCTTCCCGGCCGAGCGGCCCGGACCCCGCCGCGGCGCCTGGGCGGCCGTCGCCGTCGTCGTCGCGCTGCTGGGCGCACTCCTGATCTGGCAGCTCGGGGACCGACCGGACGGCCCGGCCTCCGATCCCACGAGCACTCCCTCACTCGAGCAGACCACGACGTCGCCGACATCCGAGTCGTCGACCCCGACGGCGGAGGCTCCGCCGGAGGAGACGGTACCCGCGGAGCAGTCCTCACTCACGACGGCGGTCGACGACCTCAGGTCGGCCGTCGCCGGCGCGGAGTTCGGGGACAAGGGCGAGCAGGCTCGCCGGGATCTGGACCGGAGCGTCGACGCGATCGTCAGGAGGATCGAGCAGGACGAGCCCGACGCCGCCCGCACCGCCATCGACGAGCTCTATGGCCGGTTGGAAAAGTTGGAGAGCGAGAACCGGCTCAGCGCGTCCGGTCGGGCCGACATCGAGGCCGCACTGGCCGCCGTCGCGGCGGCCGCCGGGCTCGCGTAGGGCCTTCAGCCAACGGCCTGAGCCTTTCGCTCGTGGCCTCAGCTCAGCTGACGGTGACGGTGGCGGTGTCGCTCATCGGGGTCCCGCCCTCACCGCCGGAGGGGTCGTCCTCAACGATCACCACGGTGTACTCCCCCGGCTCGAGGTCCACCGTGAAGGAGTACGGGGCGAACGTCTGGCCCTCGGTGGTCATCGTGAAGCCCGAGGCCACCTGCGCGCCGGCGGCGTCGAGCACGTGCCACAGGAGATTCGCCTCGAACACGGCCGCATCGCCGGACACGGTCACCGGGGACGTGGTCTCGGCCCCCTCGGCCGGCTGGTCGATCTGCACGAGCAGCCGCACGTTCAGAGGGTCGACGGGGGCGACGGGGTCGGGCCAGGTGGTCGCGCCCCACAGGTCTCCCGCGGGCTCGCCGTCGATGTGCAGGAGCACGCGCACGTCCTCCCCCACGGCGCCGACCACGGTGTAGACGAGCTGCTGAACCATGAGCGCGGCCGCCTCGGAGCCGACGTTCGCCGTGAGCGCGTCACCGGAGAGGTCGACGACGACGGTCGCCCCGTCCCGCTCCACCCCGAGCACGGTGGTGGCCGGGTTCCAGGTGGTCGAGTAGTCCGGGTCAAGCGGCCCCGCGATCATCGTCCCGACGGCACCGGCGACCGGGTCCCCCGTCACCTCGCGCAGTTCTCGCGCCAGCCGCAGCCCCGCACGTGTGTCGATGAGGAAGTACACCGGGATCTCCGAGGACTCCGGGGTCTCGCTCGGCTCGACCGTGGGGCTGGGCGCCGGTTCAGTGGCCGACGGCGTCGGATCCGTCCCCGGGCCGGTCCCCGGGCCTGTCCCGCCGCAGGCGGCGACCAACGCCACGCCCGCCAAGCCCGCCAGGGCCGTGACCCTACGACTCCCCAGCCGCGCGGTGCTCACCAGCGACAGCAGCACGAAACCGACCACCACAACCGACGCCACCACGAGCAGCTCGCCCATGACACCACCTCCTGGGATCAGCGTCCGCCAGCGCTGCGGCCGTCACAAGGGCTTGAGGTCACGGTCCCGCATCGCTTGGAATCGTTGGGGCGCGATCGTCACAGGTCGGGAATCGCGCGCTGCGAGGTCCTGCTCCCCCTTTCAACTCAACGACTGGTGTCCGCCTTCCTCGACTGCGGCACTCTGGCTCACGGCCGCGGCGGCCCGGACAACGCCCCCGGAACGTCTGGTGCGGCACACCGTCAGCAGGTCGGGCTGTTGTTGCCGCCGTCGGACGCGACGAGGAGCGCGCCGTCGCCGTGCGGGATGCCGGTCAGGGGCGTTGTCCGCGGCAGGCCGCTGGTGCGCCCGGTGGTGGTCAGCAGAGCCTGCGGCATCAAGGTGAGCCAACCGCCCACGCGGCCACCGGTGCGCCGGTGCGCCGGTAGAGCGCGCGAAGAAGCACAGCTGACCGTTGGTCTCCAGGACGGCGACCCGGATGTCGCCGATCCGCTCGATGCCCTGCTGGCGGGCCGCAGAGATCAGGTCGTCGAGGGCCATCCGCTGCCCGCGCAGCACGTCGAGCAGCGGTTCGGCGGCGTGCACGACGACGAACAGGACGAGGTACACCGGGCGGCGGGCCGGACGAGGGGTCAGTCCGCCCTCGGCATCCAGACGCGCATGGTCGACGGCCCGCGGTTCGCCCAACGGTTGTACGGGACGAGCGGCACCAGGCCACGCTCCGTCACGCCACGCACCGTCCCTGCGTCCGGCTGGTCTCCATAGGGCCACGCCGTGGGGGCTAGGTCGAGGGTCGACGCCGCCACGAGCACCGCCCCGTCCCGCTCGATCGGGGCGACGTCGGTCCGCACCCGCACACTGTCGACGTCCACTCCCAGGTCGGTCGACTCCAGGCAGAGCACCACAGGCCCCCGCTCGACGGCCGCCTGGCCGCGCACCGCGTCGACCCGGGGATCGGGCCAGGTCCACCTCGCCGCGATGGGAAGGTCGAGCGTGACGACCTCGCCGACCGCAAACGTGCGGGTGATCGTCGCATAGCCGGTCCCGACGGCGCGTCGCTCATCACCGATCGCGATCTCGGCCCCCTCGGCCCAGGCGGGCACGCGCAGGCTGAGCGTCCAGGGGGACTCAGGCGCCTCGAGCACCGTGACTCTCACGTGCCCGTCTGCCGGATAGTCGGTAACCACCCGGAGGGCCACCTCGCGGCCTCCGCCGATCCGGGTGCGGACCGTGGCGGACGCGTACTGGTGGAGCTGGACGCCGTCGTCGTCGGCACTGGCCAGGTAGGCCGCGAGGGATGCGACCGTACGCGTCACGTTCGTCGGGCAGCAGGACACCTCGAACCACGGGGCCCGTAGGCTGGATGACGCCCTGGGGCTCGCGACGTCGGTGGCCGGCACCGAGCCGGGCACCCGCTGGTGCAGCGTGTTCGTGTAGTAGAAGGCCTCGCCGTCCTGCGCGGGCGACGCGGCCACCACGTTGAACAGAGTGCGCTCGACCGCGTCGGCATGCAGCGCCTCCCCGGTGGCGAGCAGCAGGCGGTGGTTGAGCATGACCGAGGCCACCCCGGCGCACGTCTCGGAGTAGGCACGGTCGGGTGGCAGCTCGTGGTCCTGCCCGAAGGACTCCCCCTCGTGGTGGGCGCCCATGCCGCCGGTCAGGTAGGTACGTCGCCCGAGCGTGTTGACCGTCTGCACAGCCACCGCGGCGAGCAGCTCGCCGTCGTCGTCCTCTATCGCCAGGTCGGCCGCGGCGGCCGCCAGATAGAGCGCCCGCACGGCGTGGCCGGTCATCACCGTCGTCTCACGCACCGGCTGATCGTCCTGAAAGTACTGCGCGCCGAGCTCGATGTCGCCGAGCACGCCGTGCCCGCGGCGCTCGACGAACAGTCGCGCCTGGTCGAGGTAGCGGCTCTCGCCCGTGAGCCGGAACAGCTCGACCAGGGCGACCTCGATCTCGGGGTGCCCGCAGACGCCCTGGTCACCGTCCGGACCGAAGACCGCGCACACATGGTCGGCTGCCCGTCCCGCGATCCGCACCAGCTCGTCCTCGCCGTGCGTGCGGGCCCGTGCCACCCCGGCCTGGATCAGGTGGCCGAAGCAGTACAGCTCATGCCCCCACTGCAGGTCGGAGTACCGTTCGCCCTGCCCCGGCCGGCCGAACGCGGTGTTGAGGTAGCCGTCCGCCTCCTGCGCGGGCGCGACCCGCGCGACGAGGGCCCGCAGCCGCTCCTCCATGTCGGCGTCACCGGTGCGGCCGATCTCCCAGGACATCGTCTCGAGCAGCTTGTAGATATCCGAGTCGGAGAACTCGCGTCCGCGCCGGTCGGCCGG
>JAENWO010000291.1 GCA_016649925.1 Actinomycetales bacterium | reverse complement strand
GAGGTCCTCCGCCGCCCGCTCGCCGAGCGCCTTCGTGAACGTGTACACGTCGGGCCACCCGAGGGACTGCGCGCGGGTCCGACCCGCGTCGACGAGCTTGGCGTTCACCCACTCCCGGCGAGACTCCTCGGCGGCGTGGGAAACCGCCTGAGCGCCGGCCCGGCGGTGCGTGGCGCGGGCAGCGGCGATCAGCGTGCGCAGGATCTCGGGCTGGCGGGAGGCGGCTTCGGCCTCCGCGCGGGACGCGAGCGCACGGGTCATCTCGGAGATCCGGTCGACGTCGTGGTCCAGGGAGCGCTCCTCGGCGATGCCCTTGCGCAGGCCGGCGACGTAACAGGTGGACACGTGCACGACGTGGGGAGATGCCCCGGTGGCGAGCAGCGCCTCGTACAGCGACGTCGGGCCGCCGACGTTGGCGGAGAACGCCTCGTCGACCGGCAGGTCGAAGGAAACGGTGGAGGCGGAGTGGATCACGACGTCGAGGTCTCCGGGCAGGTCGGGCAGGTCGCCGAGGTCGCCCTCCAGCACGGTGACACGCTCAGCGGCGGCGCGCGCGACGGCGTCGGCGCCCACCTGCTCGCGCCACGTGGAGAACACCGGCTTGCGCAGGAGCTTGTCCACGCGCATCTGGGCGGTGAGGGCTCCGCGGGGGCGGACGAGGAGTGTCACGCGGGTAGTCGGGTAGGCGGAGAGAAGCTTCTCCAGCACGGCCTGGCCGACGAATCCGGTGGCACCCGTCACGAGCACGTGGGCGTTGTTCAAGGGGTCCGACACCGGAGTTATTGTACGCAGGGTCATCGGCCCGGCGCCGCCCTGCGCGCGAACCGTCCCAGTTCCCGGCGCAGCACCCGCTGACCGGTCAGGCCCGGGAGGGCCGCCACCTCGGAGTCGATCTCCTCGACGAGCTGCCGACAACACGGCGCGGCGAGCAGGTGGCGCAGCACCCCGGCGATGCGATCCCGGTCACCGAACCGCGCGCCCGGCCAGGACCAACCGCGCACCATCCGGCGGGCGAGCCGCTGGGCGTCCGGGTGACCCTCGAGGCGCCCGCGAGCCTGCTCGGTGTAAAACCGCACGTGCTGCTCCTTCGTCCGCAGCACCGCGTCCACGAGGTCCACCAGCCGTGGTTCGAGCGCGGCGAGCCGCTGGTGGGCGAGCCGGGTGACCAGCACGTCCAGCAGCCCGGTCACCATGTGGCCGGCGACGAACTTCTCCCCGAGGATGTTCGTGCGGACCGCCCGGACGGTGGGCATGACGCGGTCGTCCCAGGATCGCAGCATCCGGGCTCGGAGCGGTACGTCCTCTTCCTCGGCCCAGCCGTTCACCTCCAGCACGGCGTCCAGGGTCTCGGCGAGCCAGTACTGCTCATACGCCCAGGTGGTCAAGAACGCGGTGAACCGGGCCTCCGCATGGGAGGGGGTGACGAGCACGTCGCGCAGCAGCCGGATCGTCTGGTGCTCGACGGCGGCGAGGTGGGCGATCGCGCGGAGATCCTTCTGCCGCAGGCCCGTGAGCGCGCCCAGATCGACGTCCTCCGGCCGCAGGCCCTGCGGGTCGTAGGTGTATCCGCGCAGGTCGAAGCCGGCCCGGACCGCGTTGTCGTTGTCGTCGCCGTTGTCGTCGCCGTCGCCGTTGTCGTCGCCGTCGCCGTTGTCGTCGCCGTTGTCGTCGCCGTTGTCGTTGCCGTCGCCGACAGGCTGGGGCTGGGTGTCCGCGTTGCCGGAGGGTGACTCCGTGGCGGTCACGCCGCTATGCCCCGGGCGTCCAGTGCGTCCTGGAAGATCCGCAGGCCGGCCATCCCGGGCAGCTTGGCGATGTGGTTGTCGATGGTGACGATCTCCTTGCGGCCCTCGGGACCGCTGAAGAGATGACCCATCACGTGCGTGACCTCCTCCTCCGACATGATTCCCGAGCCGACCGGCCCCCACACCTTCTTCAGGGCGACCCGGGCGAGCTTCTGCACCTTGGAGCTTCGGGCCAGCCGCTCCCGGGCCTGGGTCGCGTAGAACGCGACGTGACGCGCCTCCTGGGCGGCGATCCGCTTGAGCAGGACGGCGAGCACCGGGTGCCCCTCGAGTGCGGCGAGCCGCTTGTAGGCGGCGACGGCCGACCACTCGTTCGCCGCACCCCAGATCATGTGCACGGCGACGAAGTCACGGCCGACGATGTTGGCCAGCACGGCCTGCTTGACCGGGGACAGCCGATCCCGCCAGCCGAGCCGCTGGCGCTTGTCCTTGAGGTCGCTGTAGTCCACCGTGACGCCGTGGATCCCGAGGATCTCCGCGAGCGCCTCCCCGTGCCAGAACTCCTCGCGGTTCCACATGGTCATGAACGCGTTGACCTCGCCGTCCCCCTGCGACGGCGTGACCAGCATGTCCCGCAGGTAACAGACCGTGTGGTACTCCACATCACACATGTACCGCAGGGTGCGCAAGGACTCCGGCGGCAGCGGGTTGCGCCGGAACTCCTCGAAGTCGAGATCGTCCCAGTGCACGCGGACCGACGTCTTCGTGAACCGGTCGATGTCGAACACCATGCTGGTTTCCCGTCCTCGGGAGTCGATGCGGATCACGACCCACCCACCGCTACAGTGGGTGTAGCGATAGGTATCGGACCGAGCGTAGAGGGTCCGGCGGCGACGCGCCAGAGCGTCCGGCCCGACGACGTCACGCTCCCGGCCCGACGACGTCACGCTCCCCGCCCGAACGGCGTCACGCTCCCCGCCCGAACGGCGTCACATCCTCAGGCGGGCGGCTCGCCCGGGTGGGGCTCGAGTGCGGGACGGAGCGTCGCCAGCACGGACTCGGCCCACGCCGGGGGGAACGTCCCCGCATAGGCGAACCGGGCGGCGACGGCACCGAGCAGCAGATCGGCCACGACCTCGGGGTCCAGGTCCGGGCGCAGCTCGCCCTGTCGCACCGCGACCCGCAACCGGGCCACGACGAGGCCCACCCGGGACCGGAGGAACTTCTCGCGGATCAGCTCCACCTGTTCGGGGTCCTGCTCGTCCAGCAGGGCGATGAAGATGCCGGAGCTCACCCGGTTCTCGAACGTCGAGGCGAGGCTGTTGAGCACCGCGAGGACGTCGTGCCAGATGTCGGCGCCGGGCTCGAGCACACGGGAGACGATGTGGTCGTTGAGGGCGGCCTCGAGCACGGCGTCCCGGTCCTTGTGCCGGCGGTAGATCGTCGTGCGGGCGACGCCCGACTGCGCGGCGACAGACTCGACCGTGACAGCGCCGGGGCCGTGGGCGCGCAGGAGCGCCATCGCGGCGTCGTAGATCTTGCGATCCACTTCCTCGCCCCTCGCCACAGCACACCCCTTCCGCAGGTCCTGCCCCGCAGGTCCTGCGTCGATGGTGTCACACGCGCGCGGGCTCCGGAGGGGGCGCGGGCGAGGTCGGGTCCCCGGCGCGGGGCGCTCTGTGGGAGCCGGCGGGAGGGGTCCCATCCGCCGACGGCCTCGGTTCGTGGCATGCAAGTCGGCGGTTCAGTCGAGGGGGGCGAGCTACATTCGCGTTCAGGTCTCGGAGGTGAGGGGCGGTCGCATCTCGAAGGCTGCGCCGTGGGGTCCGGTCGGGGGCACCAGGTGGAGCGACCCTCCGTGGGCTTGGGCGATTTCCCGGCTGATCGCTAGGCCTAGTCCGCTCCCGCCGCGGTCACGGGCCCGTGCCTGGTCGAGTCGGGTGAACCGGTCGAAGATGCGTTCTCGGTGCTCGGGTGGCACTCCCGGGCCGTCGTCGGCGACCCGCACGACGGCGAGGTCGCCGTCGCCCCGCAACGACAGCCACACGGTGGCAACGGCGGATCGCTCCGCGTTGTCCGTGAGGTTCCGCACGACGCGGGCCAGCTGAGCCGCGTCTCCTCGCACCCGCAGGGCGGGCAGCGGGTCCACCACGACCCGAAGCTTGCTGTGTCGGCGGAGCGAGTCAGCTTCCTCGTGCACGACCTCGTCGAGGTCAACCTCGTCGTGAGCCAGTGGAATTTGACCGTCCAGTCGCGCCAGGAGCAGGAGGTCCTCGACCAAGCGCCGCATCCGGCCATGCTCCGTCTGCAGGTCCGCTCCGGTCTCTTGCCACAGGTCCAGGTTCTGCCGCGCACCGGCCACCTCGAGCAACGCCTGCATGTTGGCCAGTGGGCTGCGCAGCTCGTGAGATGCGTCGGCAACGAAGCGGCGCTGTCGTTCGGTGGACCGCTCAATGCGCGCCAGCATCGCGTTCATCGTCTCGGCCAACCGGTACACCTCGTCACGCGTTCGCGGCAGCGGGACCTGCTGGGACAGATCACCGGCACCGATGATCGCTGT
>JAENWO010000485.1 GCA_016649925.1 Actinomycetales bacterium | reverse complement strand
GTGCCGCTTGCCCGCCATTTCTCGGTGAAGTGCTCATCGAGGACGGACAACGCGATGTTGGCGAGCAGTGGAGAGAGGACTCCTCCAACGCAGTTGGCAACTTCTGCTTCGACGTCACGTTGAGTTACCGACGGCTCGAGCGGCCGCGGCGTGTCCGCAAGGAGGCATGACATGATGGGTAGTATCTTTACGACATGCCTTACGCCGGGTCTGCTGCTCGTGGTCGCGCTCGTGGTGACGTGCTCGCCGAGCGGGTCAACGCAGCCGCCGACTTGCTCGATGAGGGCGTGCGGGCGCCGCAGGCCGCGCGGGAGCTGGCCGAGCGGTTCGGCTGCTCGCCGCGGCAGGCGCACCGCTACCTGCAGCGCGCCGGCAGGTCGGGGCATGTGCCGGTGCCAGCTCCGACCGGGGTGTTCACCGTCAAGCTGCCGGTGCCGCTCATCGGGCGTGTTCGTGCCCATGCGGGCGCGTCGGGGCGCACCCTGTCCGCTGTGGTCGCGCAGGCGTTGGAGGAGTTCTTGGCCCGGGCTCGCAGAGAGCATCCGGGCCGGTGAGCGAGCCGGTGGTCGAGACCGAGTTCGTCTTCGATCGCCTGCAGGCCGCGGAGCTGTCGGCGGCCTACTACATCCTTGTCCCCGAACGGCCCGCGCGCAGTGTGCGCGCCGGCCAGGAAGCGAGTCGTACCGATGAGCAACGCAGCGATCTATGCCCGGGTCTCCTCGGCCCGGCAGAAGGAGCAGGAGACGATCGGGTCCCAGACCGCGGCGCTGCGCGCGCACGCCGGGCGCCTGGGTCTGGACGTGCCTGAGCAGTGGGTGTTTGAAGACGACGGCCATTCCGGGGCGAGTCTGGTCCGCCCGGCGCTGGAGCGGCTGCGCGACCTGGTCTGCCAAGTGCCGGTGGACGTGCTGCTGGTGCACTCCCCGGACCGGCTGGCCCGCAAGTATGCCTACCAGGCGCTGCTGATCGAGGAGCTCGCCAAGGCCGGCACCAAGGTGGTGTTCGTCAAAGGGCCACGCGGTGACAGCCCCGAGGACGCGCTGCTGGTGCAGTTCCAGGGCATGATCGCCGAGTATGAACGCGCCCAGATCCTGGAACGCACCCGCCGCGGCAAGACCCACCGCGCCAAGGCCGGCACCATCAACGTGCTGTCCGGCGCCCCGTTCGGCTACCGCTACGTCCGCAAGAGCGAGCACGCCGAAGCCCGCTACGAGGCCGTGGCGCACGAGGCGGCGATCGTCGCGGACCTGTTCGCCCGCTACGCCGACGGCGGGGTCGCGATCGCCGAGCTGACCCGCTGGCTCAGCGGCCTGGGCGTGCCCACCCGCACCGGCAAGGCCCGCTGGGACCGCTCCACGCTCTGGGGCATGCTGCGTAACCCCGCCTACGCCGGGCGGGCCTGCTTCGGCAAGACGATGCGCACCGAGCAGACCGCCGGACTCAACCGCACCGCACGCCTGGCCGGGCGCACCACGCCACGGCACTACACCGTCATCGACCGCGACCGCGAGGAGTGGCTGGAGATCCCCGTCCCGGCCCTGGTCACCGAAGACACCTGGGCCCGGGTCCAGCGACGGCTGCAGGACAACAAGCGCTTCGCGTCGCGTAACAGCACCGATCCCTCGCTGCTGCAAGGCATCTGCGCCTGCAGCGGCTGCGGGTACGCCTACTACCGCACCTCCACCCGGACCACGAACAAGAAGATCTACTACTACCGCTGCCTGGGCTCGGACGACTACCGCTACGAGCACGGCCGAGTCTGCACCAACAAGCCGGTCCGCGCCGACTACCTCGACAGCCTCGTCTGGGACCACATCGCCGGGCTGCTGGCCGACCCCGCCCTGATCCGAGCCGAGATCACCAAGCGGCTCGCCCAACACCGCACCGCCGACCCTGCCACCGCGCAGCGCAAACGGCTCGACACCGCCCTGGCCAAGTCCAGCGAGGCGATCAAGCGGCTCATCGGCGCCTACCAGGAGCAGCTGATCACCCTGGACGAGCTGCGCGCCCGCATGCCCGAGCTGCGGGCCCGCGAGACCAGCCTGCGCCACCAGCTCGACGCCCTAGACGCCCAGCTCGCCGACCGTGAGGTCTACCTCCAGCTCGCCGACAACCTCCAAGACTTCCTGGCCGGGCTGCGCGACAAGGCTGCCACCGCTAGCGTGGCCGAGCGCCAACGGGTCCTGCGGCTGCTCGTCAAAGACGTCCTCGTCGGCCCCGACAAGATCACCATTCGCCACTCCATCCCCGTCCGCAGCAACACCGGCAACCGGACCCAGGAAGACACGGAGAACGACTCGGAGGGCGAAATACACCCTGATTGCCAACTGCGTTGGAGGAGTCAGGATCCCACCCTGGGGTGTGCCGGTGGTCGTCTCACGGTTCAGGCCCTTTTCAGTAAGGATCCCAGCCCGCAAGAACGCCTTCACCCAGCCCAGGACT
>JAENWO010000556.1 GCA_016649925.1 Actinomycetales bacterium | reverse complement strand
GCACCGGCACGTCCGGCACCGGCACGTCCGGCACCGGCACGTCCGGCACCGCCGAGGCGCAGATCGTGCCGGCGCGCTGCCGCCCGTTCGACACCGTGCTGGTCGCCAACCGGGGTGAGATCGCCGTCCGCGTGATCCGCACGCTGCGCCGGCTCGGGATCCGGTCGGTCGCGGTGTACGCGGACGCGGACGCGGGCGCCCGGCACGTCTTCGAGGCGGACGTCGCCGTGCGGATCGGGCCGGCGGCCGCGGGAGCTACCTCGACGTCGAGACGATCATCGCCGCCGCGCAGCTCACCGGGGCGCAGGCGATCCACCCTGGCTACGGCTTCCTCTCCGAGAGCCCCGCGCTGGCCGAGGCCTGCGCGGCCAAGGACATCGTGTTCGTCGGGCCGGGCGTCGATGCGCTCGCGGTGATGGGCGACAAGATCCGGGCCAAGGCGCACGTCGCCGCGCACGGCGTTCCCGTCATCCCCGGGGTGTCTGGGGAGGCGCCGACGTCCGGTGCGCGTGCCCGCGAAGGGCGCATCCGGGACGCGGACCTGGTTGCCGCCGCGGCCGACCTCGGGTACCCTCTCCTCGTCAAACCCTCGGCCGGGGGCGGCGGCAAGGGCATGCAGGTGGTGCTCCGCGCGGCGGAGCTGCCTGACGCCCTGGCCACCTCGCGCCGGGTCGCGGCCTCAGCGTTCGGTGACGACACGCTTCTGCTGGAGCGACTCATCGCCGGCCCGCGCCACATCGAGGTCCAGGTGCTCGCCGACTCCCGTGGCGCCGTCGTCCACCTCGGGGAGCGCGAGTGCTCGTTGCAGCGCCGTCACCAGAAGGTGGTCGAGGAGGCGCCGTCGGTCCTGCTCGACGGGACTACGCGCGTCCGCATCGGCCAGGCCGCGTGCGCCGTCGCCCGCAGCGTGGACTACCGCGGCGCCGGGACGGTCGAGTTCCTCGTCTCCGCCGAGGTCCCGGACGAGTTCTTCTTCATGGAGATGAACACCCGACTGCAGGTGGAGCACCCCGTCACCGAGCTCGTCACCGGCCTCGACCTCGTCGAGTGGCAGCTGCGCATCGCCGCCGGCGAGCCCTTGACCCTCACGCAGCAGGACGTGCACGTGAGCGGGCATGCGATCGAGGCTCGCATCTACGCCGAACGTCCGGGCCGGGACTTCCTCCCGAGCACCGGCACGGTCCTCGCGCTGCACGAGCCGGTCGGCGAGGGCATCCGCGTGGACAGCTCTCTGCTGCCCGGGCTCGAGGTCACCGCGGACTACGACCCGCTGCTCGCCAAGGTGATCGCGCACGGAACCGACCGCGACCAGGCCCTCGACCGCCTCGATGCCGCGCTCGCGGCCACCACCGTGCTCGGCGTGCACACGAACATCGAGTACCTGCGCTCCTTGCTGGCCGATCCGGCCGTCCGCGCCGGTGACCTCGACACCACCCTGATCGACCGGCTCCTGCCCGGGTTGCGCCCACGCCGGCCCGATGCCGTCGTGCTGACCGCCTCTGCCCTGTCGTTGCACCGCGAGCGGTGGGAGGAGGCTGGCTCCCTCTGGAGCCGGCCGTCCGGCTGGCGGATCGGGCAGGACAGACCGTGCCGGTACGTCCTCGTCGACGACGCGGGCTCCGCCGTCGAGGTTCTCGTCGCGGGCGAACCGCACGGCGCGACCGTGACGCTCTACGGCGTCGGGCACCTCGTTCGCCTGCGGCAGCCGAGCGGGGGGGACGACGACGCCGTCCTCGTCGAGG
>JAENWO010000163.1 GCA_016649925.1 Actinomycetales bacterium | reverse complement strand
TAGCCCTCGCGGATCTTCGTCCTCCGGAACGAGGCGTCGGCCACTTCCTCGGGAAGGATGAGCGGACCGGTGAACTCGCCCCGGGCGAGAGCCGTCAGCGTGGCGACGACGCGGTCGAGGAGGCTGTCGACCCCGTTCTGGTCGTAGCCCTCGCGGAACTTCGTCGGCTGGAACGTCGCGCTGCGGACCTGCTCGGCGGTGATCATGCGATCTCAGTGCGGGCCGTGCGGGGGTCGTTCTGCTGCTGGTACCCGGGCGCCGGCTGGACGTACCCCGACTGCTGCGGCTGCTGGTACCCCGACTGCTGGTACCCCGACTGCTGCGGCGCCGGCTGGACGTACCCCTGCTGCCCGCCGGAAGCGAGGAGCTGCTCGGCCTCCTCCTTCGTCAGCTGCCGCTGCAGACCGCAGAACGTGCAGTCGAGGAAGTGCTTCGTCGACACCGGGAAGAGCGGGACGAAGAAGAGCGTGAACTTCCGGACGGCCTTGTGCAGCCGGTGCGCCGCCGGGTTGTGACAGTTCGGGCACACCAGGTTCAGCGTCGCGAGCAGCGTCACGTACGACTTGAAACCGAAGATGATCATGGGCTCAGATGGTACCTGGCGGTGTTGCTACCGCCCGTGGCGCACCCGGAGAGTCTCGACCCGGGGAGTGTCATCAGCCGAAGTTGACGCCCTGCGCCAGCGGCAGCTCGTCCGAGAAGTTGACGGTGTTCGTGGCCCGGCGCATGTAGGCGCGCCAGGCGTCCGAACCGGACTCGCGGCCGCCACCGGTGGCCTTCTCCCCGCCGAACGCACCGCCGATCTCTGCCCCCGAGGTGCCGATGTTGACGTTGACGATGCCGCAGTCCGAACCGTCCGGGGCCATGAACCGCTCGGCCTCGCGCTGGTCGGAGGTGAAGATCGACGACGACAGGCCCTGAGGGACAGCGTTGTGCATCGCGATCGCCTCGGCGAGGTCGCGGTAGGCCATCACGTAGAGGATCGGGGCGAACGTCTCGGTGTGCACGACCGTCGTCTGCTCGGGCATCCGCACCAGGGCGGGCGCCACGTACGCGGCCCCCGGCGCGCCGTCGACCTCGTGCGACCCGCCACCGACGACGACCTTGCCGCCCTCGCCCTCGGCCTGCTCCAGCGCGGCCTGCATCCGGTCGCGCGCCGCGGTGCTGATCAGTGGTCCCACCAGCGTGCCGTCGACGCGCGGGTCGCCGATCGGCAGTCTCGCGTAGGCGCGCTCGAGGCGGGCGACGACGTCCTCCACGACGTCCTCGTGCACGATCAGCCGGCGCATCGAGGTGCACCGCTGCCCGGCGGTCCCGACGGCGGAGAACACGATGCCGCGGACGGCCAGGTCCAGGTCCGCGGACGGCGTGACGATCGCCGCGTTGTTCCCGCCCAGCTCGAGCAATGCCCGACCGAATCTCGCGGCCACCACGGGGGCCACCTGCGCGCCCATCCGCTCCGATCCGGTGGCCGAGAGCAGGGCGACGTTCGGGTGGGAGACGAGCGCCTCCCCGGCCTCGCGACCGCCGAGCACCAGGTTGTTGATGCCCGGCGGTGCTCCTTTCTCCTCGATCGCCCGGTCCAGCAGGGCGGAGCAGGCGATCGCGGTCAGAGAGGCCAGCTTCGAGGGCTTCCAGACGACGGGGTCGCCGCAGACGAGGGCGATCGCGGTGTTCCACGACCACACTGCGGCCGGGAAGTTGAAGGCGCTGATGACGCCCACCACCCCGAGCGGGTGCCAGGTCTCCATCAGCCGGTGGCCCGGGCGCTCGGAGGGCATCGTGCGGCCCTCGAGCTGCCGCGACAGCCCGACGGCGAAGTCGCAGATGTCGATCATCTCCTGGACCTCGCCGAGTGCCTCGGACGTGATCTTCCCCACCTCCAGGGTGATGAACGTGGCCACGTCCACCTTGTGCTCGGTGAGCAGCTCCCCGAGCCGCTTGACCAGGGCGCCGCGCACCGGGGCGGGCACGGTGCGCCACCGGCCGAAGGCCTCGTGCGCGGCCTCGATGGCGGCATCCACGTCGGAGGCGGAATCCTCCGGGAGGTCGAAAAGGTCCCCACCCGTCAGCGGCGAGCGGACCGCGAAGGAGGCTCCGCCGTCGGGCGCCGTGGGCAGCGTGGCGCCCACCCGCTCGAGACCGGCCAGGGCTTCGGCGCGCAGGTCGTCGGTCAGGGTCATGAGTGCTCTCCCGGGGTGGTGATGAGGTCGGAGGTGCCGAGCTGGGCGGCAGCGCGGACGCGCGACGTCTCGCTCTGGGCGGCGTACAGCTCGAAGGGGTCGTGCAGCTCGCGGCCGAGGATTCCCGCCATCCAGTCCTCGTCCAGCTCGGTGCCGATCTGGCTGACGTCCTTCGAGCCGTCGGACGTGAGGTTGGACTGGAAGATCCCGGCCGCGGAGGCGGGTAGGAAGTCCTCGTAGACGATCGGGGTGAGGTTCAGCCCGCCGTCGACGACGTCGTAGGTGAAGTAGCCGAGGCCACGCTCGGCCAGCTCGGCCTCGGTGGTCGGGAAGTCGCGTCGCCAGATCTCACGCAGGACGTCCTGGCGCCCGACGGCGTCCGCCCCCACGCTCCGGTCCCGCGCCGCAACGATCGCGGCGTCGTAGATCGCCCGGCCCTGACGGGTCAGCGCGATGCCGCGGGCCTCGACCTCCCCGAACCGGACACGCAGGGAGTTCTGCTGGACCGAGCCGTCCGGCATCCGGAACGTACGCGGCTCGGCGAGTGCGCGGAAGGACGTCTGGCGGAGCAGCACGTTGGGCCCCTCCCACTTCGGTGGGCCCTGGATATCGTCGATCATCGTGATGCCGCGGGCCTCCATCCGGGCGTAGAGGTCGTCGATGTCGAGCACCCGCGGGGTGAGGTGGTTGATGTGCGTCGAGCGCACGCCGCCGATGTCCGCGGCGACGGCCGAGACGGCCTCCAGCTCGTCGTACCACGCCCGGTCCACCGGCTCGGTGGAGAGCTCGAAGCTCGCCGTGGCGAGCTGCAGGAACCGCTCGGCCTCCGCGGAGGAGAGTCCGCCGTCGGCCTCCGCTCGGTCGGCCAGGGCGAGAAGCTCGGGAGGGAAGACCTCGCGGGCGTCCAGGAACGCCTCCAGGCGGTGCTGCAGATCCGCCGAGAAGAACCTCCGGTCGCTCGGGGTGATCACGGACGTGAAGACGCGGAACGGGTTGCGGGCCAGCTCGCCGGAGTCGATCGGCCGGAACGCGGTGGAGACCACGGGCACGGCGCTGGTGGCGGCCTCTCGCAGGTCGTAGAAGCCCACCGGGTGCATCCCGAAGCCTGCGAAGATGCGGGCCACCTGGGACATCTCGGCCGGGGAGCCGAGCCGGATCGCGCCGTGCCGCTCGGCCGTGACCCGCGCGATGCTGCCGAGTCGCTCGGCGGCGTCACCCTGGGTGGCCAGCACGTCCTCGTTGACCTCCTGCGAGACGTCGAGCAGCGTCGTGTAGGCGGGGACCTCGTGGCCGTACATGCCCGAGAGGCTGCGCGCGAACGCGGCCCTGAGCTCCCACGGCTGGACGAGTGACACGTCTGTGCTCCTTCGTTGGCGCTGACCTGCGGCTCGGCACCACGCATGCGCATCGCTGCGCGGGGCCATCAGCCCATTCTGCGCCATCTGTCCGACATGTGGACGAGTCACCGGTAGGTCTGGGGTCCAGCGTGAAGTCACCGCGGTGAGGACGTGGTGGCCCGGTTCGGCCGGTTCGCGATCTGTGCCGACGACCAGGGCTCACCCTTCGGGCTGCACCAGCCTCCGGCCTGAGCCGCGCTCGACCCCTGGCTGAGACCGACCCCTGGCTGAGACCGACCCGGACGGCGCCCGGATCCGCCGATGAACCTGACCGTCATCATCGCGTTCGGCGCCAATCCGCTGATCGCCGTGGCCAGGACGGCCAGGGCGGCGGGCACCGGGCCGGCTGAGGCACCGCTCCCGCGGTCGCACGTGATTGGGCCGACGCGTGCGGGTGGAATACGGTTGCCGCATGACGTCAGACGACCCCGACCCCGACCCCGCCCCCGAACCGACGACGGCGTGGCCCGTCGGCCTGACCACGATGGGCTTCGGTGGTGACTACAACCCCGAGCAGTGGCCGGTGGAGACGCGGCTCGAGGACATCGAGCTGATGGCCGAGGCCGGGGTCAACGTCGTCAGCCTCGCGATCTTCTCCTGGGCCACTCTCGAGCCCCGCGAGGGCGAGCTCGACTTCGGCTGGCTCGACGACATGATGGACCGTCTCCACGCCGGCGGCGTCCGCGTCGCGCTCGCTACCGCGACCGCCTCGCCCCCGCCGTGGCTGACCCGCAGGCACCCCGAGATCCTTCCGCAGCTGGCGGACGGGACGGTGCTGGGGCAGGGCGGCCGGCAGTCCTACGCCGTCGCCTCGCCCGTCTACCGCGAGTACGCCGCGAAGATGGCGGCGACGCTGGCGGAGCGCTACGGCGACCACCCCGCGCTCGCGCTCTGGCACGTGGACAACGAGATCGGCTGCCACACGGCGCACGACTACTCCGACGCCGCCGCGGACGCGTTCCGGGTGTGGCTCGAGGCCCGGTACGGCGACGTCGAGTCCCTCAACCAGGCCTGGGGTACGGCGTTCTGGTCGCAGCGGTACGGCTCCTTCGACGACGTGCTCCCGCCGCGCACGGCCCCCACCTACGCCAACCCCACCCAGCAGCTGGACTTCGCCCGGTACTCCTCCGACCAGCTGCTCAGCTACTACACGCTGCTCCGGGACACGCTCCGCCCGATCACACCGCACGTCCCCATCACCACGAACTTCATGGCCGCCGGGTCGAAGTGGATGGACTACTTCGCCTGGGGCGCCGAGGTGGACGTCGTCGCGAACGACCACTACACCACCGCCGACGACGCCGAGCGGCACATCGAGCTCGCCTTCAGCGCGGACCTGACGCGCGGCATCGCCCGCGGCAAGGGGTGGATCCTGATGGAGCACTCCACCGGCGCGGTGAACTGGCAGCCGCGCAACCGCGCGAAAGCCCCGGGGGAGATGCTGCGCAACTCCCTGCAGCACGTCGCTCGGGGAGCCGACGCGGTGATGTTCTTCCAGTGGCGCCAGTCGAAGGCCGGAGCGGAGAAGTTCCACTCGGCGCTCGTGCCCCATGCGGGCCGCGACTCGCAGGTGTGGCGCGACGCCGTCGCCCTCGGGCAGGCGCTGAAGGCCCTCATCCCGGTCACCGGCTCCCGGGTCGAGGCGCGCACCGCCATCGTCTTCGACTACGCCTCCTGGTGGGCCGTCGAGCTGGACTCCCACCCGAGCGTGGACGTCACCTACCCCGAGCGGATGCGGGCGCTCTACCGCGAGCTGTGGAACCGGGGCGTGGCCGTCGACTTCGTCACCCCCGAGTCCGACCTCGGCGGCTACCAGCTGATCCTCGCCCCCACCCTGTACCTCGTCACGGACGAGGGTGCGGCCAACATCGCGGCCGCGGCCGAGCGGGGTGCGAGCGTGCTGATCACGTACTTCTCCGGGATCGTCGACCAGAACGACCACATCCGCCTCGGCGGGTACCCGGGCGCCTTCCGGGACCTGCTCGGGGTCAGCACGGACGAGTTCTTCCCGTTGCTCGCGCAGGAGTCGGTCACCCTCGACGACGGGACGACGGCGGACGTCTGGACCGAGCGGGTGCGCCTCACCTCCGCCGGCGCGGTGCGCACGTTCACCGACGGCCCGATGGCCGGTGGTCCGGCCGTGACGAGGAACGCCGTCGGCTCGGGCGCCGCCTGGTATGCCGCGACGCGCCAGGACGCTGCCAGCATCTCGTGGCTGGTTGGCGAGCTGCTCGCCGAGTCCGACGTGGAACCGGTGGTCGTCACCTCCCCCGGCGTGGAGGTCGTGCGCCGCACGGGGGCCGACGGCGCCCGCTTCCTTTTCGTCATCAACCACACCGACGGCGTCGCTTCCGTTCCGGCGACCGGTACCGACCTGCTCACCGGGACAGATGTCCAGGGTGAGGTCGAGGTCGCGGCCGGCGGGGCCGCCGTCGTGCAGGAGGCCTGACCGTGCGCCGAACGCGGGGTTGAGCGGCGCATTCTGCGAATGCGCCGCTCAACCCCGCGT
>JAENWO010000076.1 GCA_016649925.1 Actinomycetales bacterium | reverse complement strand
TGAGGAGTTCCCGAGCTGGACACTGTCGATCCAGGTCATGCCGTATGCCGACGCCGAGAACTACCGTTTCAACCCGTTCGACGTCACCAAGATCTTGCCGCACAGCGACTACCCGCTGATCAAGGTCGGCACGATGACGCTGAACAAGAACCCCGACAACTTCTTCGCCCAGATCGAGCAGGCGGCGTTCTCTCCGGGCAACACCGTGCCGGGCATCGGGTTGTCCCCCGACAAGATGCTGCTCGGCCGGACGTTCGCCTACGCCGACGCCCACCGCAACCGGATCGGCACCAACTTCCAACAGCTGCCGGTCAACCGTCCGCACGTCCCCGTCAACACCTACCTCTTCGACGGCGCGATGGCCTTCGACCACAGCGGCGACCAGGCGGTCTACGCTCCGAACTCCGCCGGCCGTCCCTTCTCCGACCTGACCGGTCCGGTGGAGGACGGCTGGGAGGTCGACGGCGAGATGGTGCGGTCGGCCTCCGAGCTGCACACTGAGGACGACGACTTCGGCCAGGCCGGCACACTGGTCCGGGACGTCTGGAACGACGCGCAGCGCGCCGAGTTCGTCGAGTCGGCGGCCGGCCACCTGCTCGACGGCGTCCATGGTGACGTTCTTGAGCGGGCGTTCGAGTACTGGACGAACGTCGACCCCGAGTGCGGCAAGAAGATCAAGGAGAAGGTACTCGCCGGCAACGGGAGCCGACCCGACCCCGGTTCGCAGGCCGACGCCGCCAAGGCGGACACCAGCAAGCCGGTCATCGAGACGGCCACGCACTCCGGCAGCTAACGGCCTGCACCGATAGGTCATGGGCAGCGGCGAGGCCTGGTGTCCCAGCGATAGAGGAGCCAGTCGCGCCGGATGAGGCGGCGGACCAGGATGATGGTTCCGGCCAGGGCGATGTAGAAGTCGGCAACGGCTTGGCGTCGTTCGGTGCATCGAGCGAGCCGGCAGAAGTTGTGGTGTCAAGGAGTGGATCCGTTCGATTGGCCGCGTCTGGTGGCCTGCACAGGTGCGCGGATGCGTTTGGTGGCGATCCGCGCGTCCAGGCCGCGGCCGGCCGGCACAGCGCGAGTGCCACCAGACACGTCGAGCGGGCCACGCGCAGGTCACCCTCACCGGGGGGATGGTCGCCTCGACGGTCACGACGATCCACTGGCTCCGCCGGGCCAGGAACCGCGTGCTGTGCGCGATGTCCGCGTGCCGGCCGGCCTCGTTGGCTTCCGTGGTGTGCCAGTACCAGCCGCCGGCGAGGTCGGTCAGGACCTCCGGGACGTGGGCGAGCTGTTCCTTGGCGAGCCTCACCGCAGACATCGAGCAGAACGCCCGCTCGAAGGCCCGTGGGTTGGCGGGTGACCTTCAGCGGGACATGGCGCGGTTCTCACAGCGCTAGCTGGCGCGGTCCTGCAGCACTCGCGTGCTTGGGGTGGCGGGTCAGGCTTCGCGGTCGGAGAGGCGCACGCCGATCTGGTCCGCCGCCGCCTGCAGCACCGCCTGGACACCGAGGGTGTCGTCCAGCGGCATCACCGAGCTCTCGGTGCGGCCCTCGCACAGGCACCGGTTCACCTCGTCGAACTCGAGGGCATAGCCCGCACCCGCGGGCGGCAGGTCGAACGTCTTCACCGCGGCCCCGTGGCGGTGCAGCACGATCCGGTTCGGGTGGTGGAACCGCGGGGGCACGTCGATCCAGCCTTCGGTGCCCATCACGCGGGCCTGCCCGGGCATCGGCGCCCGGAACGAGGTGAGAAGCGTCGCGGTGCGCCCGTCGGAGTAACCGAGCAGGATCCCGGCCTCGGCGTCGACGCCGGTCTCGAGCAGCGAGCCGGTCGCGGAGACGGTCTGCGGGGCGCCGAGCAGCATCTGCGCGAACGAGACGACGTACACGCCGAGGTCCAGCAGCGACCCGCCGCCGAGCTCGAGGGAGAAGAGCCGGTCCTCGGGGTCGAACTCCCGGCGCACGCCGAGGTCCGCCTGCACCGCCCGCACCTGCCCGATCGCGCCGTCGGCCACGAGCTCGCGCAGCTTGACGACGGCGGGCTGGAACCGGGTCCACATCGCCTCCATGACGAAGACACCCCGGTCCCGCGCGAGCCGCACCAGGTCCTGGGCGGCGGGCAGCGTGGCGGTGAAGGTCTTCTCCACGAGCACGGCCTTGCCGGCCCGGACGGCGGCGGACGCCTGCACCCAGTGCTCGCTGTGCGGGGTGGCGATGTACACGGCGTCGACGCCCTCGTCGGCCAGGAGCTCGGCGTAGCTGCCGTGCGCACGGACCCGCGTGCGCAACGCCGTGCCGTGCTCGAGGGCGAACGCCTGAGCGCGCTCCAGCGTGCGGGACCCGACGGCGACGAGCACGCCGTCCTCCACGTGCGCGAAGTCCGAGGCCACCTTCGAGGCGATCCGACCCGGACCCAGGATGCCCCACCGTACGGCGCTCATCGTCCACCCTCCTCGCGGCACCCGACCACCGGGCGTCGTGCCTCGACGCTAGTCGACTGCGCGGCACGGCGGGCGGTGGTCCATCATGGAGCCATGGTTGCCCCGCTGGCTCTCGTCACGAAGGACCTGCACGAGCAGTGGGAGCTCCTGCGGGCGTGGCTCGACGAGCTTCCCGACGACCTCTCCGACGCGCCCAGCTCACTACCGGGGTGGAGCGTCGCGGACCTGGTGGCCCACCTCGGGCGCTCGCTGGACGCGCTCAAGGCGTGCGAGCCGCAGCCCGCCGACACCGAACCGATCACGCTCGGTGAGTACCTCGGTGGGTACGCACCGACGGCGGACCGCATGTCCACCGTGACCAAGGAGCTCGCGCGCACGATCGCCGGCGACCCGCTCGGTGCCCTCGACGAGCTCGCCGAGAAGGCGTTCGCCCGCCTCGACGAGCTGAGCAGCGCGGGTGAGGACGCGGTCGTCCTCGCCCGGCGCGGCCCCATCCTGTTGCGGGACTTCGCGATGACGCGCCTCATCGAGCTCGTCGTCCACGCCTACGACCTCGCGCGGGAGCTGCCGTTGCCGGTGCCGGTGGACCCGACGGCGAGGACGCTGGTGGCCGAGGCGCTCCTGGACGTGCTGCGCCGGCGCAGCGGGGCCGACGTGGTGATCGGCGACGAGACCGCCTGGGTCAAGCTCGCCTCAGGTCGGCTGGACTGGGCGGAGGGCGTGGCCCGCACCGCCCTGCGGCCCGGCTCCCTGTCCGACGGCACCCCGGACCTGTCCGGCCTGCTGCCCCTGCTCTAAGCAATGCCCAGGCTGCGCCTGCCCGCGCTCGGCAGCCGCATGTCCGCCGTCGAGTCCGGTCTCCCGCCCCACACCCGCGGTGCCGTTCCCCGATCCCCCGCCCGTCGGGCGCTGGGGCCCGGACGTGCTCGGGCCCGGTATCGACGCGGCATTGTCGTGCTCGAGCCGGACGACGACGGCGCTGCGCATCAGCCCCGGCTCGCACGCTCGGTCAGCTGATGGCTTCGCGCCGCCGCCGGTGCCTACCTGGCTCGGCCGCCCGGCGCGCGTGCGGATGGGAGCGAACCTGGCGATCAGCACGGGCCGACTCGGCGAGCGCGTCGGCGAGGGGGAGTCCGCCGTCGGCGAACGCCCACGCCGACCAGGCGTCGGGGTGCTCGCGGCCGAGCACGTCGGTGGTGGCGGAAGAGAGCTCGCCGTGCTCGCTGCCGTCGGCGAGCACCACGACGCCGTCGGCCTGCAGGGTGGCCCGGTGGACGCCGTCGTCCTCGCCTGAGTCGCGGTCCTCGCGCAGGACGATCGGCACGGGTGCCTCCACGAGCTCGGCCACCGCGCGCAGGCACTCCTCCGCGGCGGGGCGCGCGGCCCGGCCCAGCTCGGGAGCCACCACATCGAGCACCTGCACGCCCGCATCGAGCACCCGCACGCGCGAGCGCTCGGGGCGCATCTGCTCGACGTCGAGGAACTGCCGTCCGGCGCCACCCTCCCGGACGTCGACGGCGAGGACCCGCACGTCGGGCAGCACGCGCAGGGCGTCGCGGACGTCGTCGGAGACTTCTCCGGTGACGATATGGAGGTCAGGCCCGGGCTGCGCGCCGACGGGACGCGACTCTCGGAAGGCGTTCCAGTCCCGGCGGAACCCGGGTACGCCATTGCGGTAGCGGCCTGCGATCGTGAGCCACCCGGTCGCGGCCGTCTCGCCGGCAGCGGCCAGCGCCCGGACGAGGGCGGCTGAGTCGAGCCGCTGCGTGACGACGGCGGTGACTACCCGGCCGCCGCGGTCCATCGCGGTCAGGATCGGGTCCGGTCCCTGGCTCCAGGCGACCGGGAACAGGTCCACCTCGATGACGTCGAGGAGGTACTCCCGCAGCGCCGCGACGACCTCCGGCGCCAGACTTCCCTCCGCCGGGCGTCCGAAAGAGGCAGGCACGAGGTGTCCGGAGTCGAACGCGAAAGACGGCATAGCAGGCATCACTTCTGACCGAGTTGGGTGCGTGCCCCCATCCTCCCACGGAACCGAGCCGCCTCTTCAGGGCCGGCGCAGCAGCTCCGCGAGGTGGACGCCGCGCACGCCGGCGAGCTGCTCCGCCTGGGTGCGGCAGGAGAACCCGTCCGCCAGGTAGACGGCGCCCTCGGGGGCCTCCCGCAGCGCCGGGAGCAGGGAGTGCTCCGCGACGGCGACCGAGACGTCGTAATGACCCTTCTCCATCCCGAAGTTCCCGGCCAGGCCGCAGCAGCCGCCGAGCGTGCGCACGTTCGCACCGGCCTTCGTCAGCAGCGCCAGGTCCGCGTCGTACCCCATCACGGCGTGCTGGTGGCAGTGCGGCTGGGCGATGACCTCGCGGCCGTGCAGCGACGGCGGCTGCCAGTCCCCCGGGCCCACCGGGTCGGGAGAGGTGAGCAGCTCGGCGAGCGTGAGCACCCCGCCCGCGAGCGCCGCGGCGCGCGGATCGTCGGGGAAGAGCTCGGGCAGGTCGGAGCGCAGCACCGCGGTGCAGGACGGCTCGATGCCGACGATCGGCAGCCCGGCCTCGACGTACGGCGCGAGGGTGTCCATCGTCTGGCGCAGCCGCGCCCGGGCGCCGTCCAGCTGCCCGGTGGTGATCCAGGTCAGCCCGCAGCACGCACGGGCCTCCGGAACCCGCACGGTGTACCCGGCCTGCTCGAGCACGTCCACCACGGCCCTCGCGCCGGCGCCGTCGAGGCTCTGGGAGAACGAGTCCACCCACAGCACCACCTCCCGCGTGCCCGCGTGCCCTCCCGCAAGGCCCGACGGCGGAGCCTGCGTCGGGCCCGACGTCCCGTTCCGCTTCACCCGCCTGCGCCACCAGCGGGAGAACGGCTCGTCAGCGAAGCGGACCATCTTCCGCCGGGTATCCATGCCCCCGGCCCACAGGACGAGCTTCGCGACCGGGCGCACGCCCAGCACGACGTTGACGAGTCCGGCGACCGCGGGAACCGCGGTGACCGCCCGGCCCCAGCGCGGCAGCCAGCCGAGGGCGTAGTGGCTGACGGGCCGGAGCTTGCCCCGGTAGGTGCGGTGCAGCACCTCGGACTTGTACTGGGCCATGTCCACGCCGGCGGGACAGTCCGTGGAGCAGGCCTTGCAGGACAGGCACAGGTCGAGCGACTCGTGCACCTCGGGCGCGTCCCAGCCGGAGACGAGTGAGCCGTTGGCCATCTCCTGCAGCACCCGTGCGCGGCCCCGGGTGGAGTCCTTCTCGTCCCGGGTGGCGAGGTAGGACGGACACATGAACGAACCCGATGAGGTCAGGTCCGCCCGACACTTGCCCACGCCGACGCACCGGTGCACCGCGGCGGTGAAGTCCCCGCCGTCGTGCGCGAACGAGAAACCGGACCCGCGCAGCAGTGGCAGGGGTGAGGCTTGCGGGCGGCGCAGGTCGGCGTCCATCGGGCGGGGGCGCACCACCACGCCCGGGTTGAGCAGGTCCGCCGGGTCGAAGAGGTCCTTGACCGCCTCGAACGCGGCGATCGCCTCGGCCGAGTACATCAGCGGGAGCAGCTCGCTACGGGCCCGCCCGTCACCATGTTCGCCCGAGAGCGAGCCGCCGTGCGAGGCGACCAGGCTCGCGGCGTCGTGCATGAAGCGCTTGAAGACGGCCGCACCGCCCTGCGCCGCGAGCGGGAAGTCGATGCGCACGTGGATGCAGCCGTCCCCGAAGTGACCGTAGGGGAGGCCATCCACGCCGTAGGAGGCCATCAGCGCCTCGAACTCGCGCAGGTAGGTGCCGAGCCGCTCGGGCGGGACGGCCGCGTCCTCCCAACCCGGCCACGCCTGGAACCCATCGGGGGTGCGCCCGGCCAGTCCGGCGCCGTCCGCCCGGATCTGCCACATCGCCGCCGCCTCGGCGCCGGCGGGCACGTTTCGCACGGCGGAGTGCCCGCGTCGGCCGCGATGGCGCGGGCCCGCTCCAGGGCGTGCTCGTCGCTGTCGCCGCCCACCTCCACGAGCAGCCAGCCCGCGCCGGGCGGCAGCTCGGGTACGGCGGCGTCACCCTTGTGCCGGCGGACGACGTCGAGCAGCCTCGCGTCCAGGCCCTCGATCGCGAGCGGGTGGTGGGCGAGGAGGGCGGGGACGGCGTCGGCCGCCGACGGCATGTCCGGGTAGCCGAGGGCCAGCAGCACGGGTGACGAGGCGATGGGGACGAGGGCGACGGTCGCCTCGAGCACGGTCACGAGGGTGCCCTCGGTCCCGACGAGGAACTTCGCCAGGTCCGTGCCGTGCTCCGGCGCCAGGTGCTCGAGGGAGTAGCCGGACACCTGGCGGGCGAAGCGAGCGAACTCGGTGCGGATGAGCGCGAGGTGCCGGCGGGCCAGCGCGTCCAGGCCGGGAACGACGTCCAGCGCCCCCGCGCCCGCTCGGGCCGTGAACCGCCGTCCCGTGCCGTCCACCACGTCGAGGGCGACCGTGTTGTCAGCGGTGCGCCCGTAGGCGACGGCGTGCGGCCCGCAGGCGTTGTTGCCGATCATCCCGGCGAGCGTGGCCCGGGCCTGCGTGGACGGGTCCGGGCCGAAACGCAGACCGTGCGGGCGGGCGCGGGCCTGCAGCGCGGACATGATGACTCCGGGCTCCACCCGGGCGGTGCGCGAGCTCGGGTCGATCTCGAGGATCCGGTTCAGGTGCCGGGAGAAGTCGATCACCACGCCGGGTCCGACGGCGTTACCCGCCACCGAGGTTCCGCCGCCGCGCGCGGTGATCGGGGCTCCGTGCTCGCGGGCCGTCGCGAGGGCAGCGAGGGCGTCGTCGGTGTCCCGGGGGAAGACGACGACGTCGGGCACCACGCGGTAGTTCGAGGCGTCCGTGGAGTACTCGGCGCGTCGGCGCGAGGAGTCGTCGACCCCGCCCGTCATGGCGCGGCGCAGGTCGGCGACCAGGTCCGCGCGCGGGGTGGCCGTCTCGGGATGCTCCGTGCTCACGCTCGACACCCGAGCAGTTTCCCACGTCGCGGCGGCGGGTGGGCGCCCGTCCATGCGGCCGTGTGCGCGCGGGTGGAGGATGGGCCCGTGGCGATGACGGAAGACGGCCCGCGGGCGCGCTGGGGTGCGATGCGGATCTTCGTCGTCGTCGGCTCGGGCTGCATCGTCGCCGGTGGGCTGGTCTCCGCCGTGACCGGACCGTTCGGCTTCACCGACGGCTCGTGGACCGCCGCCTACCTGGTGCTCGTCGCCGGCGTCGCGCAGCTCGGGCTGGGCGCCGGACAGGCACTCCTCGCTGCGGAGCTGCCGACGCGCGCGACCACCGGCGGGCAGCTCGCCGCCTGGAACGTCGGCAACATCGGGGTCCTCGGCGGGACCCTGGCGGGCAGGCCGTCGGCCGTCATCGCCGGTGGGCTCGCGCTCGTGGTGGCGCTCGTGCTGTTCCTGCGCGGTGTGGCCACGTCTCGGCCGGGCAACCGGGGCCCTTTGGTGGGGTACCGCCTCCTCGTGGTGCTGCTCGCGGTCAGCATCCCGGTGGGGCTCGTGCTGTCCGTCGTCCGCCACGGCTGAGCACCGTCACCAACGCGAGTGGGCCGTCGGTCACGCGAAGCTCCGGGGGTCATCCGGACGCCCCGCCCGGTGGACCGTGGTCCGAGCCCGGGCGGGGCGTCGCGGTTCGCTCGCGTGGGCCCCTCCGACCCGCGCGAGACGTCACTGGGTGGCGAAGTCCAGCTGCGCGTCCGCCACCGCGACCACCGACCACGTCTGGCCGTCGGAGTCGCGCAGCTCGTACGCGGGCAGCAGCACCGTGGAACCGTCGGGCTGGTAGTACTGCGCCAGACCGAGCCGCGCGTCCATGATCGTCACCCGCTGGACCGGCCACCCGATCGGGGAACCGGGTTCCACGCGCGCGGGCACGGTGGGCGTGGCCGCCGTCGGCTCGTCGACCGGTGCCAGGTCCCGGGGCTGCACGGCCACGTCGCTCTCGGCCGCGTACGCCAGTGGCATCACCCCGCCCTGTGAGCCGAAGCGGGGGTCCATCAGCCGCTCGACGGCGTCCGTCTCGGAGACGACGTCGTACTGGCCGAGGGAGTACATCGGCGCGAGCGTCCCCCACAGCGAGTACACACCGCCGGAGACCACACCGACGCCCCAGCCCGCGCCGGTCGTCTGCCCGCCACGCACCGACGAGCCCGTCACCTGCGTCACCGACGGGTCCGAGGTGTCCGTGGACCACTCGAAGTCACCGAGCGAGACGCCCAGGGCCGTGAGGAGCCGCTGCGCGATGTCCAGCGCATCGGCGGGCGCCTGCGCGTCGTCCGCGGTGCAGCTCGGTACCGGTGCCACCTGGTCGGCTGCGCCGGCGGAGCCATCTGTCGAGGAGGAGGAGGAGGAGGAGGAGGAGGAGGAGGAGGAGGAGCCGTCCAGGTTCTCCCCGCTGCCCTCGCCCTGGTCGTACATGACCAAGCAGCCGTACGGGTCGAGCGCCGGGTTGTAGTAGCTCACGCCGGCCGTGCCGTCCGCGTAGATCTGCAGGACCGGACCACCGCCGTCCCACGTACCGACCATCCACGTGCCGTCCTGCTCGACCGGGTCCCCGGACAGCCCGAGCGCGGCAGCGAGCCGCGCGGCGGTCTCCGCGGTGTACACCGAGGCCGGGTCGAAGCCCCACGCCTCGGCCGTCCCGCTCGCGGTGGACAAGCCGGAGGAGGTGAACAGGGCGCGCTGCCAGTACATGCCGATCCGCTGGTCCGCGGTCGCGGCGCCCTCCGCCGTGTCACCGGCTGCCATGGTTCCGGCGACGCCGCCCTGGTCCGCCGCGGCACCGCCCGCGGCACCCTGGAGCGTGATGGCCGGCAGGGGTCCGTCATCCGAGCGGGCCGCCCCGATCAGGTAACCGCCGGTGCTGAAGCCGAGCGCGGCCACGGCGGCGGCGGCGATCCAGGCGGTCCGGCGGGTCTGACGCCGGCGACGCACCGCCAGAAGCTCGTCCTCGTGCTCGCCCTGCC
>JAENWO010000043.1 GCA_016649925.1 Actinomycetales bacterium | reverse complement strand
GGCGGACGGTGCATTCGGCAGCGCCGGCACCCCCCGCATCATGTGCCAGAGGGGCGGAAGGAGGACCAGGACGAGGATCGCGAGGATCAGGAGGGTGGCGATCCCGAACTCCGCGTACGCACGCGGTGGGACGATCGTGGTGCCCTCCCGAGACGGGATCAGCACGAAGTCGCGGACGGCGTCCCGGTCGGCTCCCGCGACGGCGTCGTCGTAGCCGCCCGGGATGAGGAACCGGGCCGTGGCCGCCGGTGCGTTGAGGAACCGGGAGACTCCGAGGACCACGAGGCTGGAGAAGATCATCGCCGTGCCGGCGGAGAGGAAGAGGAAGACTCCGGGGCCGGCACCGCTCCAGCCCTCCTGCGCACCCGTGGACCGGCGCAGGGCCATCGCCCACGACCAGAGCTACCAGGGCGGCCGACGCGAGCGCGAGCGGCGCCCATGCCCGTGCGTAGAGGTCCTGCAGGAGCGCGTCCGCCGTGATCCCCCCGCCGCCCACGACGAGCAACGGGATCCACAGCGCGGCACGGAGCCCACCACGCCAGCCGAGAGCCACGAAGGCGAGCCCGAAGAGCAGCCCGACGAGGATGGTCTTCGGTGGCGACGAGCCCCGTGAACGGCGCCCCGGCGCCGACCGGGTCCGCGCTGCGCCAGACGAACGCCTCAGCCGCCCCGAAGGCCGACAACGAGACCACGAGCAGCCATCCCGAGTGCACCCGCCGCTCCCGCTCTCCCGGACGGACGTCGGCGCACGCCTCGGACACGACGCACACCCGCCAGGCGATCCACGCCATCAACACCGCGGAGCACACGAGCAGGACGACGAAGCCGGCGTGCGGCGTCCGCTCCCCCATCCCGTCGACCAGGCAGGCCCGGGTCAGGAAGGTGGAGACGCCCCGGCACGCCTCGGCGCGGCCGAAGACGCCCTCCCAGGACAGCACCCCGGTGAGCAGGACCAGCACCGCCGCGACGTGCAACCGCCCCGTTGTCAATGACAGGAGGCTGTGGCTCCAGAAGCCCGGGGTGGCCAGCAGGGGGGACCTCGGTGCGCTCGTGTCGCCGGTCCCGCCCCGGGCCGGGCCGGAGGCCTTGCTCGTCGACATCCGTTCGTCGAAGCGCACCCGCCCGCTGTGGGCCACGAGCCAGAGCAGGAGAACGACCGCGACCGGGACCACCGCGAACAGGGCGATGCGCTGCCCGTGGCGCATCGGCGCCAGCAACTGCAGCGCGGACGGGAGCTGGGAGCACACGAGCGAGGCCGTGACCGGGTCGGCTCCCGCAGCGTCCGCAGGCAGCTGCTGGCTCGGCAAGAAGCACTGGCTGCCGATGAGTCCCAGCGTGACAGAGGCTGTGGACGCCGCCAGGAGCAGGGTGAGCGCGAGGGAGAAGAGGCGGATCGTTGCGGCGCCGTTGCCCTGCTTCCATCCGCGCTGCCCGACCGGGGGCCGCCGGCTCCAGTATGCGACGTTCGCCAGCCCGAACGGGATCACCAGCGTCCACAGCACGCGGGTGACACCCCGGCCGAGCGCACCCAGCGCGCCCACGAACGGTACCGAGGACAGTCGCGCCATCGCCCCCCACGAGTACGCCTCGCGTCGCACGTCGGGGCGGATGTGGTGCCGGTCACCGGGCGGGAGTAAGACGTCCCGCTCGCGGGCCTGCGCCGTCGGCGTCCAGAAGCTGCCCAGGTCGTCGCCGCGCGAACGCTCGATCTCCCCCGTCGGGAGGTCCAGCACCGACTCGGGTGGTGTGTTGCTGATCCCGTGGACGCGCAGCTCGAGCACGGTGGGTTCGGCCGCCGTGGGCGGCCGCTTCGGGGTGCACCAGGTGAGCATGTCCACACTCCGAGGGCCGCGTCCCCCGGGGCGGGGTCGGGATGCGCCGAATCTACTCCCCTTGCTCTTCCGTGCCGGTGGGTCCACAGATGCACGACGGCGTCCCTTCGTCCACAAGGCATGGCGCCTTCGCGGTCGTCGATGCTCCGGAGGCGGAGGCTGTCTGCATGAGCCAGAACGCGCAGGACGAACCAGTTGACGACGAGCTCGACCTCGAGTATCCGTGGCAGGACTATGACGACGAGGACGACGACGATGGGGACTACGAGACCATCGACCTGGGTCCCTGGATCGAACCCAAGGAATGGGTTCCCCCGATCGGCACGGACGTGTCACGGGACTTCGCCCTTCTGGCGACGACGGTGGCCCTCATCGGGCCCGTTGAGGGTCCGACGTCGCTGTGGTTCTTCCTCGTCGAGCCGTCCGGAGCCCTGAGTCCGCTGATCGTGCCGTTCGACGGCCTGCCCCGGAATCCCGAGCCCCTCCTGGTGGACCGCTTGGTCCACGGTCTGGGCGATGAACTCACGGGTGCCGTCCCCGGTAGTGAGCTCGTGCTCGCCCTGGTCCGGGCTGCTGGCGGGGATCGCGGAACAGTCGAACGCAGCTGGTCCGAGGCTCTGCGGCGCGCCGCCACAAGTCGGCACGTGCCGCTTCGCGAGATCCTCGCCGTCGGTGCCGACCGGGCGAGGTTTCTGCGCTGAGGGATCCGGACGTCCCGGACCCTTTCCGGACGTCGCTCACCCACCTACCGTGGGAAGCATGAAGTTCGGCTTCGTGGGCAGCTGTGGCAACACCGACCAGATCTTCGAAATGGCCGGCGAGGCGGAGCGATCCGGCTGGGACGGGTTCTTCACGTGGGACGGCATCAGCATCGGTGAGATGGACGCGTTCGACCCGTGGACGATGCTCGGTGCGATCGCGGTGCGCACCACGACGATCCGCCTCGGTGCGATGATCTTCCCGCTGGCGCGCCGCCGACCGTGGAAGGTGGCCCGGGAGTCGATCACCGTCGCCTGGACGAGGCACTCGACATTCTGGAGCGCGCGTGGACCGGCGAGCCGTTCAGCTACACCGGCACCCACCACGCCGTCGAGAACCTCGTCTTCCGACCCACGCCCGTGCAGCAGCCGCGGATACCGGTCCGGGTCGTCGGCCGGTGGCCCGCGCCGCGCTCGATGAACCGAACGATCGCCTGGGACGGTGTCATGCCGCAGGTCCGGGGCCGCTCGCCCGAGGAACCCCTCTCCCCCGCCGACGTGGCCGAGGTCGCCGCGTGGGTGAGCGAGCACCGGACGGCGACGACGCCGTTCGACGTCATCGTGGCAGGCGTCCTGCCGGACGGACCGACGGCCGCGGCCGCGCATGCCCGAGCGATGGCGGACGCAGGCGCAACGTGGTGGGTGGAGTCCCGCTGGGACATCGAGCGCGACACCCCCGAGGTGCTTCTCGACCGCATCAAGCAGGGTCCGCCGGGGGCGTGACGCAGGAGACGATCTCGCCGTGCGCCCGATCACCGTCGAGCCGGATCGCCGCGACACGTCGATTCCGCAAGCGGCTTGCGTCACGCGGCGGGGACGCTCTCGTCGATCGCTGCGAGGTCCTTGGTGGTGGGGTCCCATCCGGCGGCGGCGGTGTTCGCCCGGACGTGCTCCGGCTTGGGGTCCGCGAGGGGACCGAGCCGACCGCCACCTGCAGCAGCGTGAGCGAGCGTTCGTCGGCGAACGCCTGCAGCGCCTCGATCCGGTCGAAGTTCGCCGCCGCGAGCCGGTCGGGGCCGCGGGTCAGGCGCGTGCCCCCTGAGCGGGCGGTCCGGTCGGCGTCCACGATCTGCCACCCGGCGAGGTTCGAGGAGCCGAGCTCTTTCCGCGACCGGCCGGCGCCAGCCTCTCGTCGCGCCGTCTCAGGACAGCACGGAGTCGACGAAGTCCGTCACGGCGTCGAGCACCTCGGCCGAGTTCGTCTCGTTGAAGACCTCGTGGCGGGCGCCGTCGAAGATCCTCTCCTCCAGGGCCGTGCCACGGATCACGGCGATGCCGTCCCGGGTGTCGCCGATGGGAACCAGCTGGTCCTGTGCCCCGTGGACCCACAGCGTGGGCAGCGCTCGGAGGTCGCCGGACCGGCCGATCAGCCGCAAGCTGGCATTCAGCGCCTCGAGCGTCGTGTGCTGGAAGTTACCGTGCCACACCATGGGGTCGGCGACGTAGGCCTCGCCGACGGCGGGGTCGCGCGAGAGCGTCGCCGGGTCGATCGGGGTGTCCGGGACCGGGTCCAACGGGAGCAGGGTGTCCACGGTCTGCCACCGGCCGAGCACCGGGCCGGAGAGCACGAGCGCCGCGAGCTCGGTGCCGTACCGCTGGGCGTAGCGGACGGCGATCATGCCGCCCATCGAGTGCCCGATGAGGACGACCGGGAGATCCGGAGTCGCGCGGCGGGCCTCGTCGGAGAGGGTGTGGAAGTCCGTCACCACGTCTTCGTAGTCGTTGACGAGGACGCGGTCACCATCGCTCTTACCGTGTCCGACGTGGTCGACACCGTGCACCACGGCCCCGTGCCGCACCAGGTGAGCGGCGACGTGCTCGTACCTGCCGATGTGCTCGCCGTACCCGTGAGACAGGAACGCGACGTACCTGGCCTGCGGGTTGTCCCACGTGCGGGCGACCCGGGTGCCGTCGGTGCCCTCGAAGGACCATTCGTCAGAAGTTGCCATCACCGGAACCTACCGCCGCCGGCTACCGTGCGTCCGACGGACGAGCAATGGCCCGCTTGGGCCCCCGCCGCCACGTGATCCCCCTTCGAACGCGGCGTCCACGATGCGGGGGACGTCGGCTGTCGCTACGGTGGATCCATATGAGTTGAGTCCCAGGCCGACAGCCGCGAGCGTGAGCCCCGAGCGGCCCAGCTGCCTCTGGCATGGCCGGTGAGGTCATGGAGGGCAGCGTCACCAGGTTCTCCCCTGCGCGAACTTCACAGCACCTTCACCCCAGATGCGGAACAGGGCGGCGTCAACGGCCGTTGGAACATGTGGACGCATCAACAACCACAGTAGGAGATACCCGATGGCAGACCGCTCACTGCGCGGCATGAAGATCGGCGCGAACAGTATGGAGACCGACGTCGGCGTGGAGTTCGCTCCCCGCGTGGAGGCAGTCTACGACTGCCCCGACGGCCGCACGATCGTCATCACGTTCTCGGCCGAGGCGGACATTCCCGCCGTGTGGGAGGCACCCGGAGGCGGCGAGGCGCTGCTCCGCGACGCCAACCGCCCGGAGCCCAAGCCCACCAAGCACGTGCGCACGCACTGGGACATGCTCCTCGAGCGTCGCACCGTCAAGGAGCTCGAGGTCCTGCTCGACGAGCGGCTGGAGCTGCTGCGCAGCGGTCAGCTGCGCCGTCGGAGCGCCTGAGTCACCGCACCCACCAGCTGCCTGGAGCGCGCCTGCGCGCCCCAGGCAGTGACGCGCGAGAGCGCTTCGAACACGATGGCGCGGCTCATCTTCGACTCGCCCTCCGCTCGTTCCACGAACGTGATGGGCACCTCAACGATCCGCCCGCCGCCCGTGTGAACGCGCCAGGTCATGTCCACCTGGAAGCAGTACCCCTGGGAGTTGACCTCCTGAAGCGGGATCCGCCGCAGCGTCGCGGCCGGATACACCCGGTAGCCAGCCGTCGCGTCGTTGACGCCCAGGCCCAGCGCCACCTTCGCGTACGTCGTTGCGCCGCGGCTGAGCAGCTGCCGGGAGGACGGCCAGTTCACCACGGCGCCACCGGGCACCCACCGCGAGCCGATGACCAGGTCCACCCCAGGTGTGGCCGCCTCCAGCAGGCGCGGCAGGTCCTCCGGGCGGTGAGATCCGTCGGCATCCATCTCGACGACGAGCTCGTACCCGCGATCCAGGGCCCAGCCGAATCCGGCGATGTACGCCCGACCCAGGCCGTCCTTGGACTGACGGTGCAGCACATGGACCTGCGGATCGCTACCGGCCGCCTCGTCTGCCCACTCCCCCGTGCCGTCCGGGCTCCCGTCGTCCACGACGAGCGCGTCCGCGCCGGGGACCGCGGCGCGGAGACGGCCCAACGTATCGGGCAGCGCCCGGCGTTCGTTATAGGTCGGGATGATGACGAGCGTCCTCATTCCGAGCTCCTCGCGGTCGCGGAGCGGGAGGACCGAGGGGAACCAGCGGAGCGGGAGGACCCGGTGGAGCGGGATGAACGCGCCGGCCGCCCGGTGACGATCCCGGCGAGCAGTCCGAGAAGGGCCAGCGCCGTCGCGATGATGATCGGCCAGTCGCCCAGCCGGTCTGCCACGGTCAGGCTCGTGCGCAGCGGCAGCTCTGCGACGAGCTGCGCCGGGGCGAACAGCTCCGTCTCCTGCAGAACTACGCCGTTCGGCGCGATGATCCCGCTGACGCCCACCGTGGAGATCTGCACCGTCGCCCGCCCATGCTCGACGGCCCGCAACCGGGACATCGCGAGCTGCTGCGTGGACTCGGTCGTGTACCCGAAGGAGGCGTTGTTGGTGGGCACCACCAGCAGCTCACCGCCGGCCAGGATGGCCTCCCGGATGACGGCGTCGTAGGCCACCTCGAAGCAGATGACGGTGGCGAGCGGGACGGTCCGGCCCAGGCGCGCCGACTCCACCGGCACCACCGCCCGCTCGGTGCCCGGCGCCATGTCCGTGCGGACCAGGTCCACGGCGGGGGAGAAGATCCGAGCGATGTCCCGCATCGGGATGTACTCCGCGAACGCCGCCGGGATCTGCTTGGAGTAGGAGAAGACCGAGCCCTCCCCCGGGACCCACAGCACCATGTCGTTGTACCGGGCGTCACTTTCGTACCGGTCGGTGCCGAGCAGGATCGGCGCGCCGATGTCCTGGGCGGCGACCTCGATCAGGGCCGCCGCGTCGGCGTCCGCCCGCGGGTTGATGTCGGAGGCGTTCTCGGGCCACAGCACGACATCGAGCGAGCCTGGCTCCACCTGCTCCAGGAGCGCCTCGGTGCCGGCGACGTGGTTGTTGAGGACCTCCCGGGCGTTGTTGAAGGCACCCAGCCCGGGGCTGGCGACGTTCCCTTGTACCGCTCCGACGCGCAGCGTGCCGCTCTCCGCCTGCGTGGCGAGGGGGATGAAGCCGCTGCCCGCGACGATCACGGCGGCGAGCAGCACGGCCGTCGGACCGCGGAGGATGTTCAGCCGGCGCACGGAGAGCCACGCGACGGCCAGCAGGAACCCCACGGCGGCGACAGCGGCGGAGACCAGCGGCGCACCGCCGAGCGAGGCCAGCCGCAGCAGCGGGCCGTCCGCCTGCGAGAACGCCAGCCTCCCCCACGGGAACCCGCCGAACGGCCAGACCTGTCGCAGCTGCTCCGTCCCGATCCAGACGATGGCGAACGGGACCGACTGCCCGAGCGTGCGCCGGGACAGGACGCGGCCACGACGCGTCCAGACCCACACCGCGCAACCGAGCGCCACGATGCCGGCCTCCGCCACGGACAGCGCTATCCACGGGATCACGCCGACGGCGTAGTTGGCCCACCAGATGTGCGGAAGGAAGAACGCGATGCCCCAGGCGAACCCGACGAGAGCGCCCCAGCGGGCCGAGTCCCGCCGCAGTGCAAGGACGAGCAGCGCCACCCCGAGGAAGGCCATCGGCCACCAGGATTTGTCCGGGAACGCGGTCTCGGTGACCAGTCCGCCCCCGACGGCGAGGATGAGCGACGCGAACCGGCGGGGAGGACGTGGGGGCACCCGAGCAGGATACGTGGTGGAGAGGGGTCCTGACGGACGGGGTCGGGCACCGGCCGGCTACCTCGATGCCGCCGGCCGGTCCCTCGATACCACCGATAGACCCGCGCATCCTTCGGTCCGGAACGCACCTTTGCGGGGGAGTCCCGTTTTCTAGTGAACGGGCGGGCCCAGTCGGCGTCTGCTTCTGGTTCGCTTTCGAAGCAGGACGAAAGACGAACATACCGCGACCCGCCGCTTCGTCCAACCGGATGTTCGTGCAGGTCAGCGGCGTATGTGCAGGTCAGCGACGGGAGGTGAGTCCGGAATGGACCTGGCTCTACGGCGTGTCGGCCGGTGTGTCCCGCACACTGACCCCGTCACTACGCCTGGTACCCGCACACTGACCCGTCACTACGCCTGGTAGAGGATGTGACCGTCGCGCATGGTGAGCAGGCACCGGGGCAGACGCTCCCCAGCACCCAGCGCGGGCAGCGCCGGGATCCCCGCACGCGGGTCGGTGGACGAGCTCGCCGCGTGCTCGTCGGGCGTCTGCACGAGCAGTGCGCCGGTCCGCCAGACGGCGAGCGTCGCCGCGGAGCCGATGGCGATGCGGCCCTGCGGCCCCGCCGGGTGGACCGGTCCCGCGCGCCAGACCCCACGGGTGTGCGCCGCGAAGGCCGCGAGGGCCGTGAGCCGCGCCGCCTCGAGCGGGTGCTCGATCGCCGCGGCGATCGTGCGCCACGGGTCTCGCATCTGCCCTCCGCCGGACCCGAGGGCGAGCGGCACCCCGGTGCGCACCAGCCCGGCGAGGTCCAGGTCCGCCCAGACGGGCTCCTCGCTCGGTCCCCCGGCGTGGGCGACGACGGTGAGTCGGTGGCGGTCCACCCCGGCGCGCAGGTGCGACGGCGCCTCGGGGCCGAGCCCGCGCAGCTGCGCACCGACCTCGAGGCGGTAGCCGCGCGAGCGGATCGCATCCTCGCCGACGGAACCCGCTGCGAGCTGGAAGCCCCCGATCGCGATCTCGAGGGACTCCTCGTCCTCGGCCCTCACCCCGCCCGCGCACCCGGCGGCGTGCAGTGCGAGCACGTGGTCGCGCACCTCCTCCGGCGTCTGGGCGTCGACGGCGACGATCCCGGCCAGCCCGGGGTCGGCGCGCGTCAGCGTGACTGCGTCATCCACACCGCTGAGGAAACGGAGGAGGAACGGCACGGCGAGCGGAGCGTCCTGGCCGGCGGTGAGCGCAGCGAGTGTCGCCAACTCGCGCGGCGCGCTCCGGTGGACGTGAAGGGCAGCCACCCCGAGGCCGGCAGCCCGTGCGAGCAGATCGCCGGCGTCCTGCCCGGCGTCGACGACGGCGTCCGCGAAGGCCGGGGTGAGGAGTGCGCCGTCGAGGTCCACCACGCGCGCGCCGGTCCCGAACGCGTCGGCGCCCGCCTCGTTCCCGAGCCACGCCACGGTGCCACCGGTGACCAGCACCGCGGTCGCGAACGGGTTGTCGACGCTGTGCACCACGCCGTTGCGGAACAGCGTGGACAGCGTGGACAGCGTGGACAGCGTGGACGGTGTGGGCGGCGTGGACGGTGTGGACATGAATTCCTCACAGGGTTCCGTGCGCGACGATGCCGCGCCGGACGGCGGTGATGGCCCGGCGCGCGGTGGTGCGCAGCGCGGGCGTGGGTGCGGCGAGCGAGAGCTGGTCCAGCAGGTCGATGACCTGCTTGCTCCAGCGAACGAAGTCCCCGGCTGCGAGCTCGGTGCCGGCGAGGACAGTCTCCAGGCTGGCGCCGTCGGCCCACTGGTGGATCGGCCGGACCAGCCCGAGATCGATCGGCCCGGCCGGGGAGAGGCTGTGCTCGCGCTCGACGGACTCCAGCTCGCGGGAGATCACCGTCGTCTGCTCGACGGCCCGCGCCAGCCGGCCGTCCGGGCCGCCCGGGATGCGGGGGGCGCTCGCGTCGTCGTCGGACCGCGACTCGTACAGCACGCTCGAGACGACGGCGGCGAGCCCGGCTGCGTCAAGTGCCGTCCAGACCCCACGGCGCAGGCACTCCGCCAGGACGAGGTCCTTCTCGGAGTAGAGCCGCCGGAACCAGGCGCCCTGCTCGGTGACCGTCATCGCCTCACCCTCACCCTCGACGTAGCCGAGGCGGGTGAGCACGTCGCAGACGAGGTCGAAGTCGCGCGCGATCGACGACGTCCGGCCCTCGATGCGGCGGATGATCGCGTCGTGCTCGGACTTCAGGCGGTGCCAGCGTTCCGCCCATCGGGCGTGCTCCTCACGCTCCGCGCAGCCGTGGCACGGGTGGGCGCGCAAGGCCGCCTTCAGCTGGGCGAGGCTCGCGTCGCTGCCCGCCGCCGACGGCGCCTTGACCCGGTCGGCCGGACGCTCCCGCGGATCGTCGTGAGCCATCGCCCCGAGGGCGTTGCGCATCGAGGACGTGAGGTCACGCCTTTCCGCGGGACGCCTCGAGTTGAAGTTCTTGGGGATCCGCACCCGCGCGAGCGACTGCGTGCCGTACGGGAGCTCCACGCCGGCCAGGCGACGCACCTGTCCCTCACCCGTCAGCACCCTCAGCACCGGACCGTCCAGCCCCGGCCGGTCGGGCGGCTCGAGCACCACCGCGTAGCCGGCCCGGCGACCGCTCGGGATCTGGATGACGTCGCCCCGGTGGAGGGAACCGAGGGCCGCATCGACCGCCTCCCGCTGCGCCCGGGACCGGTTCCGCGACAGCTCGCCCTCCCGGCCCGTGATCGCCCGGCGCAGCCCCATGTACTGGGAGAAGTCGCCGAGGTGGCAGCTCATCGCCTCGGCGTAGCCGGCTAGGGCATCGCTGTGGCTGCGGGCCTCGCGCGCCAGCCCCACCACGCCGCGGTCCGCCTGGAACTGCGCGAACGACGTCTCGAGGACCTCACGCGCCTTCGTCCACCCCGCCTGGGAGATGAGGTTCGCGGCCATGTTGTAGGTCGGACGGAAGCGGGAGCGCAGGGGGTAGGTGCGCCGGGAAGCGAGACCCGCGAGGGCCACCGGGTCCAGGCCAGAGGCGTAGAGGACGACGGCGTGCCCCTCGACGTCGATCCCGCGTCGCCCCGCGCGTCCGGTCAGCTGGGTGTACTCCCCCGCCGTGATCTCCACGTGGGCACGTCCGTCCCACTTGACGAGCTTCTCCAGAACCACGGACCGGGCCGGCATGTTGATGCCGAGGGCGAGCGTCTCGGTGGCGAACACGACCTTGACGAGCCCAGCGGTGAACAGCACCTCCACCGTCTCCTTGAACACCGGCAGCAGGCCCGCGTGGTGGGCCGCGACCCCCGAGAGGAGCGCTTGCTGCCAGGACCAGAAGTTCAGCACGTCGAGGTCCTCGGGCGGGAGGTTCGCGCATCGTTCCTCGATGATCGCCGCGATCGCTGCCCGCTCCGCGGGTGAGGTCAGGCGGATCCCTGAGGTGAGCACCTGCCCCACGGCCCCCTCGCAGCCGGCCCGGGAGAAGACGAACACGATCGCCGGTAGGAGCCCGGCCCGGTCGAGCCGGTCCACGACTACCGGGCGCGAGGCCGGCCGGACCACCGCCCCCCGGTGGTGGTACCGGCTCCGCCCCCCGGCCCGGGACCCGCGGGCACCGCGGGTCCGCTCCCCCTGGCTCCCGCCGCGCTCCACGGCGCGGACCGCCTCCACCAGGTCGGGGCTGATCGGCGGGTTGACGCCCGGATCGGTGGGGTCGACGTCGGAGCCGTACAGGTCGAGCAGCGACAGGCCCACCATGACGTGCTGCCACAGCGGCACCGGCCGGATCTCGGAAACGATCACCGCGGTGTCCCCCCGCACGGTGGTGAGCCAGTCACCGAACTCCTCTGCGTTGGAGACGGTCGCGGACAGCGAGACGATCTGCACGCTCAGCGGGAGGTGGAGGATGACCTCCTCCCACACCGGCCCGCGGAACCGGTCGGCGAGGTAGTGCACCTCGTCCATGACCACGAAGCCGAGGCCGTCCAGC
>JAENWO010000002.1 GCA_016649925.1 Actinomycetales bacterium | reverse complement strand
GGAGCCTGGCTCGAGTCCGCCGAGGACAGCGGCAGCCGCAGGACGTCGGCGTAGATCTGCACCAGAAGGGGGTTCTTGAGCAGACCGCCGGCCAGGACGACCTCGGTGACCGGCACGCCAGAGGCGCGGAAGGCCTCCACGATCGTGCGGGCACCGAAGGCGGTCGCCTCCAGCAGCGCGCGGTACTGGTCTTCCGGCCGCGTGGCCAGTGTCTGGCCGAGGATAAGGCCGGAGAGGCCGTGGTCCACGAGAACGGACCGGTTGCCGTTGTGCCAGTCGAGGGCGATCAGGCCGTGCTCGCCGACCTCCTGCGTCGCCGACTTCTCGGTGAGCAGCTGGTGCACGGTGAGGCCACGCTGATCGGCCTCCTCCTGGTAGGAGCCAGGCACGCAGTTGTCGACGAACCAGCCGAAGATGTCACCGACGGCGGACTGACCGGCCTCGTACCCCCACAGTCCCTTGACCAGGCCACCCTCGACGACCCCGAACATTCCGGGCACCTCGCGCACCTCCTCGCCGGAGACGACGAAGCAGGTGGAGGTACCGAGGATCGCGGTCATCTGGCCGGCCTCGACGGCGTCCCCCGCCGGAGCTGTGACGTGCGCGTCGATGTTGCCCACGGCGACCGCGATGCCCTCGGGCAGGCCGGTCCATGCGGCGGCCTCGGCGCTGAGGGTACCGGCCTTGTCCCCGAGCTGACCGATCGGCGCCTGCAGCTTGTTCTCGACGAACGTCGAGAAGTCGGGGTTGAGGGCGGCGAGGTACTCGGGCGAGAGGGACGACCCGTCCTGGTAGAGGAACTTGTACCCCGTCGAGCCGGCGGAGCGCACGTAGGTACCGGTCAGGCGCCACACGATCCAGTCGACGGCGTCGACGAAGCGGTCCATCGCCGCGTAGACCTCGGGGTCCTTCTCGAGGGTCTCCAGAGCCTTCGGCACGCCGAGCTCCGCCGAGAGGGTGCCGCCATAGCGGGAGAGCCACGACTCACCACGTTCACGGGCCACGGCAACGAGGCGGTCCGCCTGGGCCTGCGCACCGTGGTGCTTCCACAGCTTGACGTACGCGTGCGGCCGGTCCGCGAACTCCGGCAGCTCGCACAAGGGGGTGCCGTCCGTCGTCGTCGGCAGCACCGTCGCCGACGTGAAGTCGGTGCCGACGCCGATGACGTCGGCCGGGTCGATGCCGGCAGCGGCCACCCCAGCGGGGACGGCGACCTTGAGCACCTGGATGTAGTCGTCGGGGACCTGAAGGGCGAACTCGGGCGGGAGCTTCTTCCCGCCGACGTCGGCCGGGAGAGCATCGTCCAGCACCCCGTGGTCGAAGTCGTGAACGCCCGTGCCCAGCTCCTGACCGTCACTGACTCTGACGACGACCGCGCGCCCCGACAGGGTCCCGAAGTCGATCCCGATGACGTACTTCTCCTCGGCCATGGTTGGCCACTTCCCTTCTAGATGTCCCGCTTCGTGGTTGAAACTCGTTTCCGTCGACGAGGTGGCCCGGGCGAGGGAACGTCCGGGCTCCGGGTCGATCGGTCAGGCCGGCGGCTGCGACTCGGCCCAGAACCCGCCCTCGGCGAAGAGCTCGTCGACGCACTCGTCGAGGAGGTTCGCCTCGACCAGCAGGTCGAGCACCGTGTACCGGCGTCGGATCATCTGGGCGCGGCTGTACGTCTGGCGGAACCGGTCCATGGTCACCCCGATCTGCGAGGGGTGGGTCACGGCCCCGACGGTGTCCAGCGACGCCTTGAGGTCGGCGGCCGGCAGCAGCTGGGCGCGCACGCGCTCGGCGATGACCGGCCACTTCTCCTTGATCACCTTGAGCCGGGCCCGCAGCTCCTGCGCGTCGACGTACTTCGCGAGGGTCTCGGTCACGGCCGGTTCGACGACGTCTCCGGAGTGGACCGCGCGCACGCGGGCCTCCATCTCCTCACGCGTCGGCCAGGCGGCGACCGCCGCGTCGACGTCGAGCGTGGTGAGGTCCTTCGTCAGGAGCACCTCGAAGAGCGACGCGATCGCCACCGTGCCAAGCCCGACCTTGAACCCGTGCGAGAGCGGCGGGTCCTGGTCCATGCCGAGCTTCTCCATCTCCCACAGGTGGGAGAACTGGTGGCCCGCACCAGAGGCCGGGCGCGAGGACTGGTAGGCCTGCATGGCCAGGCCGGACATGATCAGGCCCTCGGCAAGACCGTAGGTCGAGTCGCCCTCGCCCGCCCGCAGTCCGGCCGGGTCGCTGAGCGCTTCGCGCAGCGGACCCTGGACCAGCGCCCAGACGTTCTCGTCGATCGCTTCGATGCCGAGCTCGTCGGAGATGATCCAGTCGGCCCCGGCGGGCACCTTCTCGATGAGGTCGCCATAGCCCGTCGCGGTCAGACGCGTCGGGGCGGCCGCCATCACCGTCAGGTCCGCGACGATCCCCGCCGGCGCCGGGCAGGAGAGGGTCTGCTTGAAACCGTCCTTGGTGATCGAGGCGCCGTAGGCGGCATATCCGTCCATAGAGGCAGCGGTACCCACCACCATGTACTCGCGCCCGAGCTCACCGTTCGCACACTTGGCGACGTCGTTGAGCGTCCCCGAAGCGATGGCCACGACGACGGCGTCGAGCGGGGCCAGATGGTCGCGCAGCAGCTCGATGTTCGAGTAGCCCGCATACAGCGTGGGCGATCCCGGGAAGAGGTAGGGCTCGATCATCTCGACGCCTGCCTCGCGCAGGGATTCCGCCACCACGCCCCCCATCGCGGCGAAGGTGTTGCCGTCCGCGACGATGATGGCCCTGCGGTCACCGAACAGCTCGGTGAAGACGCGGCCGGCCTGGTCGGCCACGCCCTTGCCGATCACGATCGACCGGGTGTCGGTGGCGCTCTCGAGGGCCGTCGCGATGAGGTTGTCGGTCACTACTCTGTCCCTCCCTTTCCTGACCCCCGCGCGCTGATGTGCGCGGTCATCTCGTGGATCGGCTCACGCAGTCGCGGGTAGGTGTCGATGTACTTGTCGACGTAGAACTTGTACTCCTCGTGACGCTCGGCGTCGGGCTCGATGACTTCCGCGGTGTGCACCATGGCGTCGGCTGCTGCCTGGACGGAGTCGAAGAGGCCGGCACCGGCGGCGGCGAGGATGCAGGACCCCAGGACGACGGCGTCGCCGACCTCCGTGAGGGTGAACGGTACGCCGGTCACGTCGGAGTGCATCTGCATCCAGTCGCGGCTGTTGGTCGCGCCGCCGCAGGCGACGATCTGGTCCACCTCGAGCCCGGCCGTCCGCATGGTGCGCAGGATGTGCTCCGTGCCGTAGCAGACGCTCTCCTGGATCGCGCGGTAGAAGTGCTCCGGGCCGTGGTGCAGGCTCAGGCCCCAGATGATGCCGCGCGCCTGGCCGTCGGTGTACGGGGTCCGGTTGCCCTGGAAGTACTCGTTGATGATGAGGCCCTCGGCGCCCGGGGGCAGGTCGCGCGACTGGGCGTTGAGGACGTCATAGGCGTTGAGGCCGGTCCGCTCCGCGGCTGCGACGACGTCGCGAGCGAAATTGTCCTTGAACCACTTCAGGACCGACCCGGTCGAGACCTGGCCACCCTCGACGGTGTACTGGCCCGGGATGACGCCGTCGGTGTAGGCGCCGAAGAAGCCCTCCCCGGAGATTGCCTTGTCGGTCTGACCCGTGAGCACGTGCGAGGAACCTGTGATGAGGGCCATGCGACCCGGCGTGAGCACGTTGAGGCCCACCTGCCCGGCCCACGCGTCGGCCGAGCCCTGGGCGACGAGCGTCCCGGGCAGGAGCCCGAGCGCCGTGGCAGCCATCGTGGTCAGCCCACCCACCGGGGTGCCGAGGTCGAGCACGCGCTCGGGGATCTTGTCGAACACGTCGCCGACGCCGATCTCCTCGTAGAAGTCGACGGGCCAGCCGCCCTGGTCGCGGTCGTAGTACATGCGGTGCGCAGCGGAGTTGATGTTGAGGGTCCACTCACCGGTGAGCTTGAAGTTGACCCACTCCGGTGCGTCGACGAGGTGCGCCGCCTTGTCATAGGTCTCCCGCTCGTTCTCGCGGAGCCAGGCGGCCTTGAAGGGATACCACTCGGGGCTCGCGGGTGCGGTGCCGTTGCCGTTGTAGCGGCGAGCCGACGAGGTGGACTGTGAGGCGCGCTTGGCCTGCTCGACCGCACGCACGTCCATCCACATGACGGCCGGGCGCAGCTCGACGCCGCGGGCGTCCATCGCGACGACGGTCGTCGTCGTCGCGTCGTAGGAGATGCCGGCGATCTCGTGCGCGGGGATGCCCGAGCCCTGCAGGACCTTGTGCGTCGACGCCTGCAGCGCCTCCCACCAGTCCTCGGGGCTCTGCTCGGCCCAGCCCGGCCGCGGGTGCGTCGTCTGGTAGGTCGTGGCCGCGAAGTGGATGGGCTTGCCGGCGAGGTCGAAGATCGCGACGCGGCAGCTCTCGGTACCGAGGTCGATCCCCATGACGAAGGGGCCTTGCGAAAGAACGGGAGTGGTCATGTGCTCGTCTCTTCCTTGAGTGGTGGGGGTCAGGGGGTCAGTCGTCGGTGTCGTTCCACCCGAGCTCCGCGCGCACTGCTGCGGGCACGAGGTGGTCGATGCGGTCGAGGATGAACGTCGGCCGGTTCTCCGTGGGGAGGTCGAGCGCCTCGTCGAGGGTGGAGTCCCCCGTGAGCACAAGGGTCGAGGCCATGCCGGTGTTGACGGCCATCTGGATGTCGGTGCCCAGGCGGTCGCCGATCATCATGCAGTTCGTGGGATCGACGTCCAGACCCGCCAGCGACTCGCGGAGCATGGCGGGGTCGGGCTTGCCCACGTTCTTCGCGAGGGTGGTCCCGGTGCACGCCTCGATCGCGGCGACGATGGATGCCGCGTCGGGCTCACCGCGTCCGCCGGGGAACGGGCAGTAGCGGTCCGGATTCGTGGTGACGAGGATCGCACGCTTGTGGAACCAGATCGCGTCGAAAGCGATCTGCAGCTTGTTGTACGCGAAGGTGCGGTCGTAGCTCGCGATGACGATGTCGATCTCGGCGGGATCCTCCGAGATCGCGATGCCCGCCGCGCGCAGCGCGCGGATGAGGGGTTCCTCCGCGATGGGGTAGACGACCTTGCCCGGGTGGTGCTCGAGCAGCCAACGCGTCATGACGACGACCGTGTTCGCGATCTCGTCCACCGGGGTGGGCAGTCCGAGCCGCTCGAGCTTCTTGGCGTACTCCTCCGGGTCCTTGGTGGGGTTGTTCGACAGGAAGCGCACCGGGATCTCACGACGGCGCAACTCACGGACGAGCCTTTCCGCACCGGGGAGGAGATGCTCTCCGAGATAGATCGTGCCGTCCATATCGAAGACATAGGCGTCGTAGAACGTCTCCGGTCGGGCGTCGGTCCCGACAGCGGTGTTCGCCAACGATTCTCCTCAGGTGAGGTCCGGTGGTTCGGCCGGACGTCGGCCGAACCACCGGACGGGGCTCAGCTCAGCGCGGGTGATGATGAAGGGGACGGTCGTCATGACAAAGATAGCGAGAGCCGGGGGGTCGATGTGGGTGTTACCGCGGATCTGGATGAGTCGCGAGAAGACCTCACCCGCCCGGGCTGCGATGAAGCCGAAGACCGCGCCGATGACCGTGGCGAGGGCCAGGCTCTCGCCCACGATCGGGTAGCAGAGGATCGCCGCGAGGGCGGCGATAATCGTCATGTGGTGCGTGACCGGGGCCGGCGGCGGCGAAGATGAGGCCGGAGTAGAAACCGTGGGCCGCCAAGATGCCCCGGCCCTCCTGCCACTCGACCCAGTGGGCGTCCTTGGTCCCCAGGACCTCACCCTTGGGGCAGGGACCGAAAACCTTCGAACGGCTGAAGACGAGGCGCACGATGACGGCGGAGACCACCACGGCGAACGCCACGACGTCCGTCGAGGAGCCGAACCACGGGATGAGCGCGACGGCGCGCTCGATCAGGTAGCCGAGAGCTCCGAAGACACCACCGACGGCCAGGACATCAGGCTTGGCCAGGGTAGCGAGCGGGGTGATGATGTCCTTGCCGTTCGCCAGGTAGCCGCGACGGCCGGCATATGCGGCAGCGGCCACGCCGCCCGAGAAGGTGATCTGGGGGCCGAAGACGGGTCCGAAGGTGACGAGCTCCATAAAGCCGCCCGTCGACTCACCGAGCAGGCCGGAGAGCCCGAAGAAGAACGCGAAACCGGTGAAGATGAATGCTGTCTGGCCACCGATCGCCGCTGCGAACGCGCCACCGCCGATCGAGGCGATCAGCCAAAAGACGTCGATGCCCAACTGTCAGTACCTTCCAGAACGTGTCTGGAGTCGTCCCGCAGGCGGCGGCTTGGCGCAAAGCCGACCCGCGCCTGCCTCACCGGAGCACGTGTGTGGGCGTCCGAGGGCAGACATCTCTCGTGAGCGCGGGCGGACCCGGCTCAGACATGGCTTCGCAAGAAGGCGTCAGTCGGTGGTGACCGACGGTTCGATGCCCTCGTAGGAGCAGATCTCGTCGACCTTCTTGGCCGAGTTCGAGGTCGGGTCGAAGGTGTGATCGAGCCACTCCGAGGCCAGCTTGCGGGCGAGCTCGAGCCCGATGACACGCTGGCCGAACGTGAGGACCTGCGCGTTGTTGGACTTCACCAGCCGTTCGACCGAGTAGCTGTCGTGACCGACCGAGGCGCGGATGCCGGGAACCTTGTTCGCGGCGATCGCGACACCGATGCCGGTACCGCAGAGGAGCAGCGCGCGGTCGGCCTCTCCGGCTGCGACCTTGCGCGCTCCGTTGACCGCGACGTGCGGGTAGTCGACGTCCTCCTCGGACCCGACGCCGACGTCGATGACCTGATCGACCCGGGGGTCCTTCTCGAAGTCGGCCTTGATGACTTCCTTGTAGTCGTATCCGGCCAGATCCGAACCTACGACAATCCGCCAACCCATGATGCCCTGACCCTTCCGGCGCGTGCGCACCGATCGTCTCTGTTCAGCGGCGGGATGACTGCTCCGTCGCCGTCCTGCGTCACACGACTCGACGTCCGGACCCAGGGGGAACAATAGCCGTCGCGATTTTTTGCAGCATCTCCACATTAACCCAGAATGCGTTAGTTTCATCACAGTTTGTGATGAAATGATCAGCGAAGAGAAGGTGACTGAGGTCACTCCCACCACCATGACATTGACGCCCTGCTACCTCAACCCGGCCACGACCGCCCCGGCCATGCCACACGAACCTGACCCACACTTACGTCAGTAAAGCCCGAAAATGCATGCTCGAGTCGCCAACATTCGCTCCGACGGCCTCCACAAACTCACGACCAGACTCGCACGCACGCACGCACGCACGCACGCACGCACGAGACGATCGTGATCGAGGACCTCAACGTCGCCGGCATGACCCGGAACCGGTCACTGGCCCGCGCGATATCCGATGCTGGTTTTGCCGAGATTCGCCGTCAGCTCGCCGACAAGACCTCGAAGTACGGTTCGACCCTGGTCCTCGCGGACCGGTTCATGCCGTCGTCGAAGACCTGCTCGAACTGTGGTGCGGTGAAAGCCAAGCTGCCCCTCAGCCAACGTGTTCACATATGCGACCACTGCGATCTGATCGTGGATCGCGACCTGAATGCCGCGCGGAACTTCGCGCACCTGATCGCCGGGAGTGGCCCGGAGACACAAGACGGTGGTGGAGCCGAGCAGAAGACCCGACCTGTCGGGCAACTGGCTGCGAAACCACAACCACGCCCCCGCAAGGCATCAGACGTGGACCGGCGATCGGTAACGTTCGCCTCCGAAGCCGTCAGCTTACAAAAGCTCACAACTTAGGAACGGGAACGTCCCACAGTCGCGCGACGATCAGTCCACGCGCGACGAAGATCAGTCCGGGACGACGGCGACCTTGATGCCCTCGCCACCGGCCGAGTAGTCGATCGCCTCGAGCACCTTCGAGAGCGGGAAGCTGTTGGTGACCATCTTCTCGACGGCGATCCTCCCGGACTCGATGAGCCGCACGGCCTGCTCGTAGTCCGAGCGACGCGCGTTCGACGCACCGGTGACGGTGATCTCGCCGTAGTGGATGGCGTTCGGGTCGAACGCGGCCGTACCTCCTGCGGGGAAACCGGCGAAGACATTGACGCGACCGCGCTTGCGGACGACGCCGAGTGCGTCGGCGAAGAGCTGCGGGCGACCGATGCAGATCACGGCCAGGTCGGCGCCGCGGCCCTGGGTGGCATCCTTGACGACCTGCTGCAGGCCCTCACTGGACGGGTCCACAGTCAGGGTCGCACCGAACTCGACCGCCGCGGCGCGCCTCGAGGCCGAGATGTCGGAGACGATCACCTGCGTGGCGCCGCGCAGCAGAGCGAGCTGGAGGTGGATCAAGCCGATCGGGCCGGCCCCGAGGATGACGACGGTGTCCCCGACGTGCACCTCGTAGCTGCGCAGACCGGACAGGCAGCACGAGAGCGGTTCGGCAAGCGCGACGTGCTCCGGTCGCAGGTGCTTGTCCGCCTTGACGACGTTCCCGCGGGCGACGGCGTGCGCCGGCACCTTCATGTACTCGGCGAGGCCACCGTTGACGGCGTACCCGACGATCTTCATGTCGACGCAGAAGTGCTCGAGATCTCGGTTGCAGTAGTAGCAGTGACCACAGGAGATGATCGGGGTGAGACCGACGAGGTCGTCGACGTGATAGCCGGTCACGCCCTCGCCCACCTCGGCGATGTACCCGGCCACCTCGTGGCCGAGGACGACGCCGTGATCGATCCCGGCCGTCTTCTCACCACGGATGATGCGCACGTCCGTGCCGCATACGGTGTTGGCCCCGACCTTGATGACGAGCTCACCCGGGCCCGCCATCGGGGTTTCGACCTCGCCGAGCTCGACCTCGCCGGGCCCGACGAAGATGGCGGCCTTCATCGCGCATCACCGCTGACGTCCCCGTGGGTGATCGCCAGCAGCTGCTTCGTCGTGGCGACGACGTCGTCGGCCTGCCAGACGTTGCGACCGAAGATCAGGCCCTTCGCGCCGGAGCGGATGGCGCCCTGAGCAGCCTGCGCGACGGCGTCCTGGGAGTCGCGGGCACCACCGAGGGTGAAGACCGGGATGTCGCCGACCAGGTCGATGATCTCAGTCATCGTCGCCGGATCCCCGGTGTACTCGGTCTTGATCGCGTCGGCGCCGAGCTCGGCGGCGATGCGGCACATGTTGGCCAGGTGCGCCGGGTCCTTGCGGTCCTCATTGCGCAGACCCCACAGGGTGGCCTCGACGATCAGCGGGATGCCCGCGACGCGCGCCTCGTGGGCCGCATTCGCGACGGCAGCCACGTTGTCGGCGAACATCGCGCCGTCGGTCGGGCGGCCGATGAGGTACATGACGATGGCCTGGGCGCCCAGAGCCAGGGCCTCGGACGGCGAGGTGAGCACGCGGTAGCGCTCACCGAGCTCCTGCTTGGCGCTCTCGTCGAGGAAGGTCCAGTCGGCGCGCAGCACCGGGGCGGGGGCGTTCCGCGGCGCGAAGAGCTCCGCGCCCTGCTTGAGGATGCCCGGTCCGACGAGCACACCCTCGGGGCCGCCGTCGATGATCTTCTTCAGCAGCTCCATCGGCTTGCCCGATCCCGGCATCGGCAACGACGTGCCGTGGTCGAACGCCGTGATGAACGAACGCCCGCTCTCCGGGTTGAACAGCTGGCCCAGACGTACCTGAACTCCGCTCACGACTTCCTCCATGAAGGTTGGCTGCGTTCTGCTCCGGGGGCGTTCATGAGTCTGGCACCGGTCGCGACAACCCGACACGATGCGAACGAGTATCACCATCGAAGTGGAACTTCTATCAGTTTATCGTGTGAAGTCTCTCAATCAAACTCACAAGCTGTCAACCCCGGGCGAAGGCCAGAAGGCCCGCGCCGGCGTTGTTAGGGTGACGATCATGATCAACGTCCCCCGCATCCCGCTCAATGACGGAAACTGGCTCTCCGCGGTCGGTTTCGGCACCTGGATGATGAACGACGAGCAGGTCCGCTCGGCCGTCGTGGAGAGTGCCCAGCTGGGCTACCGGCTCTTCGACACCGCGGCCCGGTACCACAACGAGACCGGCGTGGGACAGGGCATCGTCAGCTCGGGGCTGCCCCGCGAGGACATCCAGGTCACGAGCAAGGTCCGCGGCGGGGACCAGGGATACGAGGAGACGCTGCGCGCGTTCGAGGCCACGCGGCGCAACCTCGGCCTGGAGTACGTCGACTGCTACCTGATCCACTGGCCACTCCCCCGCCTCGACCTCTACGTGGAGACTTGGAAGGCACTCATCCACCTGCGCGAGACCGGCGCGGTGCGCTCGATCGGCGTCTCGAACTTCTCCACCGAGCAGATCGATCGCCTCATCTCCGAGACCGGCGTCGCGCCGGCCGTCAACCAGATCGAGCTGCACCCGATGTTCGGGCAGCCACAGCTGCGCGCCGACAATGCCGAGCGTGGCGTGGTCACCCAGTCGTGGGGCCCTCTGGGACGCGGCGAGGGGATGCTCGAAGCCGAGCCTCTCGCCGCCGCCGCCGCGGCGCAAGGTGTCGCGCCGGCACAGGTGGCACTGCGTTGGATCTACCAGCTCGGCGCCTACCCGATCCCGAAGTCCGGCGATCAGGTACGTCGTCAGCAGAACCTCGACATCTTCGACTTCGAGCTGACCGAGACCGAGATGGCCGCCATCGCCACGCTCGAGAGTGGCCGCCTGGGCAAGGATCCCGCCGTCGACGAGGAGTTCTGAGGCGGGCCGGCCCCTGGAAGTGACGGCCTCGCCGCCAGTTCAGTGCCAGGTCGACTCATCCTTCGCCGGGACCGGCTCGTTCGGCTCGGCGATCTCGACCCGCACACCGGCAGCCCGGAACGGTTCGAGATCCTCGGGTCGGGTCAGCGCGTCGACGACGACGACGTCGACGCAGTTCACCGGACCGATGACGTGCAGCGCATGTCGTTCGAACTTGGTGTGGTCGACGAGGAGGACCTTGAGCACGGCGGCCCCGAGCATCGCGCGCTTGACGTCGACGACCTCCTCGTAGGGGTGGTAGAGATTGCCGCCACCGACCGCCGTCGCCGACAGGAAGCACACGTCGGCGCGCAGGTTTGAGATCACCGATGTCGTCGTGCCGCCGTAGAAGGAGTCCGTCACCGCCCGGTAGATGCCCCCGGTCACGAAGAGCTCGATACCGGGCCGGTTGCCGGCCTCGCGGGCGATGTGCTGGGAGTTCGTGACGATCGTCAGCGGACCGACATCGACGATCTCCTGAAGCAGCCAGTAGGCCGAGGACGAGTCGTCGAGCATGACGGACCTGCCGGGGCGCACGAACTGACGCGCACGGGCCGCGATCGCCGCTTTCTCCACGGTGTTCTGGGTGAGGCGGAACTGCGAGGTCGTCTCGTTCAGCGACGTCGCGGCCGCGGAGATCAGACCGCGCGCCCGGTGCACGACACCGCTGTCCTCGAGCGAGGCGATGTCCCGGTAGACGGTCATCGCGGAGACACCGAAGGCCTTCACCAGGTCCTCGATGTGGACCGAGCCGGCAGCGAGCACCATCTCCGCCATGCGAACAAGACGCTCCTGGCGCGCCAAGGGGCCCTTCCCCTCGGCCTCTGACTGCCGTGTCATCGTTCTTCCCGCTCTCGTCGGTGCCGCCTCGCGGCGGATCTCGGCGTCCCACACACTCATGGGGCGCCGCTTGGGCCATGACACCCCGAACCGCCGGGATCCTCCGAAGAAGCGGCCTGTCGGGCTGATCCTACTTCACAGAAGAAGTGTTAGATGTGTCATGGAATATGTGAAATCTTTCGTATATCCTGACGATACCGACTGCTGTTGTCCAACCCGGAACGGTCACAGCACAGTCGGTGCCGACCACCGACCGGCACCCAGGAGGAGACGCACCGACCGCCCCGCCGCGGTCGAGGCGTCCGGCCACACTCAACGAAGGAGTTGTTTCAATGACGAAGGTCTACAACGACCCCGTCCGGTTCGCCGACGACATGCTCGCTGGATTCGTCCAGCTGCACAGCGACCTCGTCCAGCCGGTCTACGGAGGCGCCATCCGTTCCACCGAGACCCCTGAGGGCAAGGTCGCCGTCGTGATCGGCGGCGGCTCGGGACACTACCCGGCGTTCGTCGGATGGGTCGGTCCGGGCATGGCCGACGGCGCCGTCGTCGGGAACATCTTCGCCTCGCCGTCCACGCAGCAGATCTATTCCGTCGCGAAGGCGGCCGACCGCGGCGCCGGCGTGTTCTTCAGCTATGGCAACTACGCCGGGGACGTCCTCAACTTCGACCTGGCCCAGGAACGTCTGCGCGGCGAGGGCATTCGGGCCAAGACCGTGACCGTGACCGACGACGTCACGAGCGCGAGCATTGCGGAGCGCCACAAGCGGCGTGGGACGGCCGGCGACCTCGTGGTCTTCAAGATCGCCGGTGCCGCAGCCGAGGCCGGCTACGACCTCGACGCCGTCACCGCCGTCGCCCGGCGCGCGAACGACGCCACGATCTCCTTCGCGGTCGCATTCGCCGGCTGCACCCTGCCTGGTGCGGACGAGCCCCTCTTCGGCCTGCCCGAGGGTCAGATGGGTGTCGGCATGGGTGTGCATGGCGAGCCGGGCATCGCCGAGCAGGAGATCGTGCCCTCCGCCGAGCTCGCCGGGATGCTCGTCGAGCGCCTCCTCGCCGAGCGCCCGGCGGATGCGAGCGGGCGCGTGGTCGCGATCGTCAACGGTCTGGGTGCCACCAAGTACGAGGAGCTCTTCGTCCTCTGGAACGACGTCGCACCGCTGCTGAAGGACGCCGGTCTGACGATCGTCGCACCCGAAGTTGGCGAACTGATCACGAGCCTCGACATGGCCGGGGTCTCCCTCACGCTCGTCTGGCTCGACGACGAGCTCGAGACCCTCTGGACCGCACCGACCCAGACCTCTGCCTTCCGCCGCGGCACCACGGTCGAGACCAGGCCGAGCACGCGCGTGGCCCAGAGCACCGACTCCACGCAGACCTTTGCCGAGGCCTCGGACGCCTCGCGTGCGGCCGCCCGTTCCCTCCTCGAGGCAGCCGACCAGATCGCCGCGGTGCTGCACGAGAACGAGGCCGAGCTCGGCCGCCTGGACGCGATCGCCGGCGACGGCGACCACGGGCGTGGCATGACGAAGGGAGCGGACGCTGCGGTCGCGGCTCTGAAGGCCGCCGTCGAGGCCGGCGCCGGTCTCGCCTCCGCGCTCGGCGCGGCGGGCGACGCCTGGGCCGACAAGGCCGGTGGCACCTCCGGCGCCCTGTGGGGCACCGGGCTGCGGGCGGCCGCCGACCAGCTCAGCGACACCGACCAGACCGCCGCGGCCGACGCCGTCGCCTCGGTCCGCGCGGCGCTCGAGCACGTTCTCACGTTCGGCAAGGCGCAGCGGGGCGACAAGACGCTGCTCGATGCGTTCTTCCCGTTCGTCGAGGCGCTCGAGGAGTCCGTGGGCGGCGGGCAGCCGCTCGCCACGGCATGGTCGGCGGCGGCGGGTCGAGCGACCGAGGGCGCCGAGGCCACCGCCCCGATGAGCCCGCGGATCGGGCGGGCCCGCCCGCTCGCCGAACGCAGCGTGGGGCACGCTGATCCGGGTGCGGTCTCCCTCGCCCTCATCCTGACGACGGCTTCGGAGCGGATCTCCTGATCCGCATCCGATCGTCCGTGGGCTCCGGAGGCCCTCTCGTTCGACCCTGGGGAGCCGTGCTCGGCAGGGTCGATGTCGGGTCGGGTCACGACAAGGAGGGCGAAGATGTCCGAGATCACGCGCGGCAGGGTCGCTGCGAACGGGATCACGTTCGAGTATCTGGAAGCTGGCGACGGGCCCCTGGCCCTGTGCATGCACGGCTTTCCGGACACACCGTTCACCTACCGTCACTTGCTGCCCGCCCTGGCGGACGCGGGCTTCCACGCCGTCGCCCCGTTCGTCCGGGGCTTCGCGCCGACCGAGTTGCCGCCGTTGCGCCATCACGTGCACACGAGCGTGATGGTCGCTGACCAGATCGCCCTCGCCGAGGCTCTCGGCGGTGGTCCGGACGCGCTCCTGATCGCTCACGACTGGGGTGCGGTCGGCGCGTGGGGCGCACTCGGTCGCGCGCCCGGCCGATGGGGACGTGCGGTCATCCTGAACATCCCGCCCTTCGACATCTTCGGGGAGAACCTCGGGACGTACGCGCAGATCAAGAAGAGCTTCTACTTCTGGTACTTCCAGATGCAACGCGTCATCGAGGACCGCATCCGACAGGACGACTTCGCCTTCATCCAGGACATCTGGGGCGACTGGTCGCCGGGGTATCAGGCCGACGAGGACATGGTCCACATCCGTGAGGCCCTCGCTGACCCCGACCACCTCAGGGCCGCCCTCGGCTACTACTGGGGCCAGTTCGACCCCACGCGGTTCGGCTCGCCCGAGTGGGCGTCCGAGCAGGAAGCCGCCTGGGGAGGTTCGGTCACCCAGCCGACGCTGTACCTGCACGGGACCAACGACGGATGCCACGGGGTGACCCCGGAGCAGGTCGAGCGAGTGCGCGGCTACGCCGGCCCCGGTTCGGAGTCCGAGCTGATCGACGGCGTCGGGCACTTCATGCTGGTCGAGCGACCCGCGGAGATCAACGAACGCATCATCGGCTGGCTAGGCCGTACCTCGAACGCGCAGTAGCCCGACGGGAGTACTCGCAGGCCCGGTCGCGCGCGGGCGTTACCGGGCCTGCGGGGCATCGGCGGGGGCGACGCAGAAGCGTGGGGGTCGTCAGCCGACGCTGACGCTTGCCACCAAGGGGGCGCAGCCCGCCTCGATCGCGTCCCGGTTCCCGGCTGTCCACTGGCAGTACACGTGCAGGAGCCGGGTCTGGGAGAACAGCCAGTACCCGTGGTAGTCGTAGCGCGCCAGACCGATGACCTGCTCGATCGCGGGCATCCCGGCCACCGTCGTCATGGTCGCGTCCGAGAGCGGATCGGCGTTGATCTGCTCCCGGTACTGCGCGAGCCTTTCCTGGACCGCCTCGATCGGGACGCGCCCGCAGTCGTCGGCGAGGTCGCCCCAGTTCAGGCCGGTGTAGATGATCACGTTGAGCACGTTGAGGGTCGGCAGGGGCGGGTCCACCGGCTCGGCGTACCAGGTGCTGGAGATGGTCTCGACCGGGTTGTCCTCGATGTAGCTGAACGTCTCACTGAACCCGGACGGCAGCGACCAGGTCGCTGTGGTCAGGTCCACGTCGGCCAGCTGGAGGTCCGTCCTGTCCCGCGGCTTGCCGCACTCCAGCAGCCCCGGTGGGATGGACGGCGTGCCCGTGGGCGCCGCGGCTTGAGTCGAGGTGGATGACGGCGTCCCCACCTCGGGGTCGTCCCCGCCGCTCGCGCAGCCCGCGAGCAGGAGGACGGCGACGAGCGCCGCCGCACGGACCGGCCGCACTAGCCCACCTGGATCGAGGGGATCAGCTCGGCGCAGCCGGCCTCGATGAGCGTCTCGTCGTTCGTCCACTGGCAGTATGCGTGCAGCAGCTGGTCCTGCGAGAACAACCAGTACCCGTGGTAGTCGTAGGCGTCCAGGTGGATGTGCTGTTCGATCGCCGGTTGCCCGGCGACCGTCGTCATCGTCGCCTCGGACACCGGCTCCGCGCCGATCTGGCTGTTGTAGCCGGCGAGCCGCTCCTCCACGGCGCTGACCGGGACCCGCCCGCAGTCGTCGGCGAGGTCACCCCAGTCCAGCCCCGTGTAGACGATGACGTTGACGATGTTGAGGACGTCCACGGCCGGCACCGGCTCGGCGCTCCACGTGCTGACGACCTCCTCGACCGGGTTCTCCTCGTGGTAGAGGAACGTCTCGGCGAACCCGGACGGCATCGGCCACGTCGCGGTGCTCAGGTCGAGCTCGGAGAGCATCAGCCCCTTGTCCGTGTCCGTGGGCTTGCCGCACTCGAGGAGCCCGGGCGGCACGGTCGCAGTGCCCGAGCCCGCGCCTGCACGTCCGCCCGCAGTGGTCGACGGCGGGTCGGCGCCGCCCGGGTCGCACGCCCCCAGCGCGCCCACCGCGACAGCCGCCGCAAGCACCACGCGCCATCTCCTGCGATTCACGGTGACTTGTCTAGCACGTCGGGACGGGAGGTCCTCATCCGTCGAGCTCGCCCGACCATGCGCCCGCGTCGCAGAGAACGTGACGAGGCCCCGCCGACCGATGGTCGACGGGGCCTCGTGGGACGGCTGAGGGGTCAGTTGCTCTCGGCGTCCTCACCGATCGTGTGCACCCGGATGGAGTTCGTGGTGCCGGCCACGCCTGGGGGCATCCCGGCGACGACCACCACGGTGTCCCCGTTCTCGACGTGACCCGAGGTCCGCAGCACCGAGTCGACCTGGTTGATCATGTCGTCGGTGTGCTGCACCTTCGGCACCGTGAACGTCTGCACGCCCCAGGTCAGGGCGAGCTGGGACCGCACGGCCGGGTCCGGGGTGAAGGCAAGCAGAGGGATCGCCGAACGCAGGCGGGACATCCGCCGCGCCGAGTCGCCCGACTGGGTGAAGCAGGCGAGGAACTTGACGCCGAGCGTCTCACCGATCTGGGCCGCGGCCTTCGTGATGACGCCGCCGCGGGTGTGTGGGGTGGCGCGCAGCTTCGCGATGCGCTCGAGGCCGTGCTCCTCGGTGTTCTCGATGATGCGGGCCATGGCCCGCACGGCCTCGATGGGGTACTCCCCCACGCTCGTCTCCCCGGAGAGCATGACCGCGTCGGCGCCGTCGAGCACCGCGTTCGCGCAGTCGGAAGCCTCCGCGCGCGTCGGACGCGGCGAGCTGATCATGGACTCGAGCACCTGGGTGGCCACGATGACCGGCTTCGCGTTGCGCAGAGCGATCTCGGTGGCCCGCTTCTGGACCATCGGGACCTGCTCGAACGGGAGCTCGACGCCCAGGTCACCGCGGGCGACCATGATGCCGTCGAACGCGTCCACGATCTCGGCGAGGTTGTCAACGGCCTGCGGCTTCTCGATCTTGGCGATGACCGGGACCTTGCGGCCCTCCTCGGCCATGATCTTCGCGACGGCGTCGTAGTCCTTGGCGGAGCGGACGAACGAGAGCGCGATGAAGTCCGCACCGATCCGCAGCGCCCAGCGCAGGTCCTCGGCGTCCTTCTGTGACATCGCGGGCACGTTGACGGCCACGCCGGGCAGGTTGAGGCCCTTGTTGTTGGAGACGGGCCCGCCGACCTCGACGCGGGTGGTGACGCGCGGGCCGGTGACGTCCGTCACGCGCACCGTCACCCGGCCGTCGTCGATGAGGATGAGATCGCCCGGGTTGACGTCCTCGGGCAGACCCTTGAACGTGGTGGAGACGAGCTCCTTCGTGCCCGGCACGTCCTCGGTGGTGATCGTGAAGATGTCACCGTCCGCGAGATAGTGCTTGCCCTCGACGAACCGTCCCAGGCGGATCTTCGGACCCTGGAGGTCGACCAGGACGGCGACCGCACGCCCGGACGCATCGGCGGCGGCGCGGACGTTCCGGTAGACGGCCTCGTGCGCCTCGACGTCGCCGTGGCTGCGGTTGATCCGCGCCACGTCCATGCCGGCGTCAACCAGCGCCTGGACCATTTCGGGGGACTCGGTGGCCGGTCCCAGTGTGCACACAATCTTCGCTCTACGCATGACTGACAAACCCTATGCCCTTCGGTCCGGCAGTCGCGCAGGACCATTGGTACGGAACCCGGTGGTTCTCCGGGTGTTCACTCACGCGCCCAGCGCGCTTCACTCAGACGGTGATCGAGACCGTCGTCGGCTCGATCGGCGCAGGCAGCTCGGTGTGCCCACGCAGGAACGTGTCGACCGCGGCCGCGGCCGCGCGACCCTCGGCGATCGCCCAGACGATGAGCGACTGGCCGCGGCCCGCATCGCCGGCCACGAACACGCCGGGCACGCTCGTGGCGAACGCGTCGTCACGCACGATCCGGCCCCGGGGGTCCACCTCGAGACCGAGCTGCTCCACCACGCCCGCGGTGGGGACGCCGGTGAAGCCCATCGCGAGGAGGACGAGCTGCGCCGGGATGGACCGCTCGGTGCCCGGCACCGGGACGGGCCGGCCGGAGCCCATGTCCACCTCGACCACGCGCAGCTCTGAGACGTTGCCCTCGGCGTCCCCGACGAACTCCACGGTGGAGGCGGCGTAGACCCGCTCGCCGCCCTCCTCGTGCGCGCCGGAGACCCGGTAGATCATCGGGTACGTCGGCCACGGCTGGTTCGCCGGCCGGCCGGAGCCCGGACGGGGCATGATCTCGAGCTGGATCACGTTCTTGGCGCCCTGGCGCAGCGCGGTGCCGAGGCAGTCCGCGCCGGTGTCGCCGCCGCCGATCACGACGACGTCCTTGCCGGTGGCGAGGATCTGGTCCTCGACCCGGTCCCCCATCACGGCCCGGTTGGACTGCGGCAGGTACTCCATCGCCTGGTGCACCCCGCGGAGCTCGCGTCCCGGGACGGGCAGGTCCCGCCGCACGGTCGCGCCCATGGCCAGCACGACGGCGTCGTACCGCTCGAGCAGGTCCGTGCCGCTCAGGCCCGTCCCCCCGATGTCGACGCCCGGGCGGAACCGCGTGCCCTCCGCCTCCATCTGGGCCAGGCGCCGGTCGACGTGCCGCTTCTCCATCTTGAACTCGGGGATCCCGTAGCGCAGCAGGCCGCCGATCCGGTCGTCACGCTCGAAGACCGCCACGGTGTGGCCCGCGCGCGTCAGCTGCTGGGCGGTAGCCAGCCCGGCCGGGCCGGATCCGATCACCGCCACGGTGGAGCCGGTGAGCCGGTCCGGGACCTGGGGCGTGACCAGGCCGTCCGCCCACGCCTTGTCGATGATCGACTGCTCGATGTTCTTGATCGTCACCGCCGGCTGGTTGATGCCGAGCACGCACGAGGTCTCGCACGGCGCCGGGCACAGCCGTCCGGTGAAGTCCGGGAAGTTGTTGGTGGCGTGCAGGCGGTCGATGGCCTCACCCCACCGCTGGGTGCGGGTGAGGTCGTTCCACTCGGGGATGAGGTTCCCGAGCGGGCAGCCCTCGTGGCAGAACGGGATACCGCAGTCCATGCACCGGCCGGCCTGCCGGGTGAGCGCGGCCGCGTCCTCCTCGCGCTTCTCGTAGACCTCCTTCCAGTCCATGATGCGGACGGGAACGGGCCGACGGATCGGCAGCTCGCGCTCTCGGACCTTCAGGAAACCCTGGGGATCAGCCACGGGTCACCTCCAGCACTCGGTTCCAGACGTGGGGTTCGCTGACGTCCACACCGTCGGCCCGGGCACCGGCCAGGACCTCGTTGACGCGCGCATAGGCGGGTGGCAGCACCCGGGTGAACCGGCGGTGGACCTCGTCACGATCCTCGAGGAGCACACCCGCGATGCGGGACTCGGTGTGTTCCGCGTGCCGCGCGAGCAGCTCCATCACGATGTTCACGTCCTCGGCGTCGAGCTCGGACAACGTGAGCTCGCCGGACGCCACGGCCGGCCCGTTCACCAGGTCGGGGTCGAGGTCGAGCACGTACGCCGTGCCGCCCGACATCCCGGCGCCGAAGTTGCGCCCCGTGGGCCCGAGGACCACCACGGTGCCGCCGGTCATGTACTCGCAGCCATGGTCCCCGACGCCCTCGACCACCGCGGAGGCACCGGAGTTGCGCACGGCGAACCGTTCGCCGGCCAGACCACGCAGGAAGACCTCTCCGGACGTGGCGCCATACGCGATGACGTTCCCCGCGATGACGTTCGAGCCGGCGTCGAAGGTGGCAGCAGGGTCCGGCCGCACCACGACCCGTCCGCCGGAGAGGCCCTTGGCGACGTAGTCGTTCGCGTCGCCGAACAGGCGCAACGTGATCCCGGACGGCAGGAACGCGCCGAACGACTGCCCGGCCGAGCCGGTCAGGGTGACGTCGATCGTGCCGTCGGGCAGGCCCGTGGCGCCGTACCGCCTCGTCACCTCGGAGCCGAGCATCGTGCCGACGGTGCGGTTGACGTTACGCACCCGCACCTCGATCCGGACCGGCTCACCCCGCTCCAGGGCGGCCTCGGACGCACCTATCAGCTCGTTGTCCAGCGCGCGCTCGAGCCCGTGCTCCTGCCCGCGCACCTGGCGCAGGCTCGAGCCCTCGGGGGCCTGCGGCTTGACGAGGATCGGCGAGAGGTCCAGGCCGGACGCCTTCCAGTGCTCGACGGCGTCACGGGTGTCGAGCAGCTCGACGGCGCCGACCGCCTCCTCGAGCGAGCGGAAGCCGAGGCGGGCGAGGTACTCGCGCACCTCCTGGGCGATGTACTCGAAGAACGTCACGACGAACTCCGGCTTGCCGCTGAACCGGGCTCGCAGCTCCGGGTTCTGCGTGGCCACGCCCACCGGGCACGTGTCCAGGTGACACACGCGCATCATGATGCAGCCGGAGACCACGAGCGGCGCGGTCGCGAACCCGAACTCCTCGGCGCCCAGGAGCGCGGCGATGACCACGTCCCGGCCGGTCTTGAGCTGGCCGTCCGTCTGCACGACGATCCGGTCGCGGAGGTTGTTCAGCACGAGCGTCTGCTGCGCCTCGGCGAGCCCGAGCTCCCAGGGTGCCCCGGCGTGCTTGAGCGAGGTCAGGGGGCTCGCCCCCGTGCCGCCGTCGTGCCCGGAGATGAGGACGACGTCGGCGTGCGCCTTGGACACGCCGGCCGCCACCGTGCCCACGCCCACCTCGGAGACCAGCTTGACGTGCACCCGCGCCCGGGGGTTCGCGTTCTTCAGGTCGTGGATGAGCTGGGCGATGTCCTCGATCGAGTAGATGTCGTGGTGCGGTGGCGGGGAGATCAGCCCGACGCCAGGCGTGGCGTGCCGGGTCTTGGCCACCCAGGGGTAGACCTTGCCACCGGGGAGCTGACCGCCCTCACCCGGCTTGGCGCCCTGCGCCATCTTGATCTGCAGGTCGTCCGCGTTCACGAGGTAGTCGGAGGTGACCCCGAACCGACCGGAGGCGACCTGCTTGACCGCACTGCGCCGTCGGGGATCGTGCAGACGGTCCGCGTCCTCGCCGCCCTCACCGGTGTTGGACTTCGCCCCGATCGAGTTCATCGCGATGGCGAGCGTCTCGTGCGCCTCCATCGAGATCGACCCGTAGGACATCGCTCCGGTGGAGAACCGCTTGACGATCTCAGACACCGGCTCGACCTCCTCGATCGGCACCGGCTCCCGCTCGCCCTCCTTGAAGGAGAACAGCCCACGGAGCGTCATCAGGCGGCGCGACTGCTCGTCCACGCGCCGGGTGTAGTCCTGGAACACGTCGTAGCGGCGGGTCCGGGTGGAGTGCTGGAGCCGGAACACCGTCTCCGGGTCGAACAGGTGGGGGTCGCCCTCGCGACGCCACTGGTACTCCCCGCCCACCTGCAGGCGGCGGTGCGCCGGTGCGATCCCGCTCTTGGGGTACGCGGTCGCGTGCCGGGCGGCCACCTCCGCCGCGATGACGTCGAGGCCGACGCCGCCGAGCGGTGAGGCCGTCGCGGTGAAGTACTTCTCGACCAGCTCGTGCGAGAGGCCGAGCGCCTGGAACACCTGGGCGCCGCGGTAGGAGGCCACCGTGGAGATGCCCATCTTGCTCATCACCTTGAGCACGCCCTTGCCGAGGCCCTTGATGAGGTTCTGCACGCCCTGCTCGGGCGTGACGCCCTCGACGACGCCGGAGTGCACGAGCGCCTCGACGCTTTCCATCGCGAGATACGGGTTGACGGCGGCGGCGCCGTAGCCCACGAGCAGGGCCACGTGGTGCACCTCACGCACGTCACCGGCCTCGACGAGCAGGCTGATCCGCGTCCGGGTCTGCCGGCGGAGCGTGTGGTGGTGTACCGCCGAGGTCAGCAGCAGCGACGGGATGGGGGCGAGCTCGCCGTCGGACTCGCGGTCGGACAGCACGATGAAGCTGACCCCGCGCTCGATCGCCGCGTCCACCTCGAGGAAGATCTCCTCGAGGCGGGCCGCGAGGGACTCCCCCCCGCCGGCCACGCGGTACAGACCGCTGATCGTGGTGGCCTGGAAGTCACGTCCGGGCCCGCGCGTGCGGTGGATGTTCTTGATCTTCGCAAGCTGGTCGTTGTCGATCGTGGGGAACGGCAGCATGAGCTTACGGGCGTGCGCCGGTTCGTCGGCGAGCAGGTTCGGCTCGGGGCCGATCGCGCCACCGAGGGACGTGACCAGCTCCTCCCGGATCGCGTCCAGCGGCGGGTTCGTGACCTGTGCGAACAGCTGGCTGAAGTAGTCGAACAGCAGCCGCGGGCGCGCGGAGAGCACCGCGATCGGGGTGTCCGTGCCCATCGAACCGAGCGCCTCGGCCCCGGTCGCGGCCATCGGCCGCAGCAGGATCCGCAGCTCCTCCTCGGTGTAGCCGAACGTCTGCTGGCGGCGAAGCACCGAGGACCGGGAGTGCGCCACGTGCTCGCGCTTCGGCAGGTTCTCGAGCCGGACGGAGTGGTCGTCGAGCCACTGCGCGTACGGGTGCATCGCGGCGAGCTCGGACTTGATCTCGGCGTCCTCGAGCACGCGGCCGGAGCCGGTGTCGACGAGGAACATCTTGCCGGGGGCGAGCCGGCCCTTGCGTGCGATTCGGGCCGGGTCGATGTCGAGCACGCCCGCCTCGCTCGCCAGCACCACGAGGCCGTCCTCGGTGATCCAGAACCGGCCCGGTCGCAGCCCGTTCCGGTCCAGCACGGCGCCGATGAACCGGCCGTCGGTGAAGCACATCGCGGCGGGGCCGTCCCACGGCTCCATGATCGTGGAGTTGTACTCGTAGAACGCGCGTCGCTCGGGCGGCATCGTCGCGTGGTTCTCCCACGCCTCGGGGATCATCATCAGCATCGCGTGCGGGAGCGAGCGTCCACCCAGGTGGAGGAGCTCGAGCACCTCGTCGAAGCTGGCGGAGTCGCTCTCCTGCTCGCTGCACACCGGGAGCAGCGGGGACAGCTCCCCGAGCAGCTCGGAGGAGAGCATCCCCTGCCGCGCCGCCATCCAGTTCCGGTTGCCGCGGACGGTGTTGATCTCGCCGTTGTGCGCGACCATCCGGAACGGGTGCGCCAGCGGCCACGACGGGAACGTGTTCGTGGAGAAGCGGGAGTGGACGAGCGCGATCTCCGAAGCGAACCGGGGGTCGGACAGGTCCGGGAAAAACGGCTCGAGCTGCGTCGTCGTGAGCATGCCCTTGTAGACGATCGTCCGGGACGACAGCGAGGCGAAGTACACGCCCTGCTCGTGCTCCGCGCGCTTGCGCAGGCGGTAGGCGCGCCGGTCGAGCTCCACACCGGCCAGCGCCCGCTGGGGGTCGGCCACCACGATCTGCCGGAACGTGGGCATGCAGGCCCGCGCGGTGGGGCCGACGAGGTCAGCGGTGACCGGAACGTCGCGCCACGCGAGGACGTCGAGCCGCTCCTGCGCGGCGATCTCCTCGATCGCCCGCTGCGCCGCGACCGCCTCCTGCTCCTCCGCCGGCAGGAACACGGTGCCGATCGCGTAGTGACCCGCGGCCGGGAGCTCCGCCGCGACGACGTCCCGGATGAACGCGTCCGGGACCTGGGTGAGGATGCCGGCTCCGTCGCCGGAGTCGATCTCCGCCCCGACGGCGCCGCGGTGGTCGAGGTTGAGCAGCGCCTTCAGGCCGGCGTCGATGATGTCGCGGCCCGGCGTCCCGCGGAGCGTGGCCACGAAGGCGACGCCGCACGCGTCATGCTCACGAGCCGGGTCGTACAGGCCCTGCTTGCGTGGGAGCGCGCTGAAGGAGTCGTAGGCAGTGCGGTCCGTACGGGGTCCATTCATCCAACAACCGTCCTCACCGCCGCAGGGCTGGGGACCCGGCGGCATCGATCATCATTCGGTGGGGACGTCGTCGGCCCTGTGCTGCGGTAAGAATACTCACCCGGGTTCGTCGGGTTCGCCGGACCCGCTGACCCGGCCCTCAGCGGTGGTGCCGCTCGAGGGGACGGGTTCGTCCTTGCCTTTCTCGGATGTGTCGGATGCGTCGGAGACCTCGTCGTGCGTGGGGGTCTCATCGGTGTCGGCCTCGTCGGCGTCGTTGTCCTCGCCGTCGTCACCCTCCGCTGAGGGTTCGTGGCCCGGGAGCCACACCGTCTCGTCCCGCCCGGGGTGTCGGCGGCCGATCGCGACGAAGACTATCAGTGCGACCAACCCGACGACGATCGACGTCCACACGTTGAGGCGCACACCCAGGACCTGCTCCGCCTCGTCGATGCGCAAGCTCTCGATAAACCCCCGGCCCACGGTGTAGAGCAGGACGTACAGCCAGAACACCCGGCCGTGGCCCAGCCTGAAGCGCCGGTCGATCCAGATGATCAGCGCCGCCATCGCGAGGTTCCACAGCAGCTCGTAGAGGAACGTGGGGTGGAACAGTGTGCCCGAGGCGAACCCGGGCACGAGGTGCGCGTCGTCGATCCGGAGCCCCCACGGCAGGGTGGTGGGGCCGCCGTAGAGCTCCTGGTTGAAGTAGTTGCCGAGCCGGCCGATGGCCTGCGCGACAAGCAGAGACGGCGCGACGGCGTCGGCGAACGGGGCCAGGCGCAGTCCCGCCCGGCGCAGCCCGATCCAGGCGCCGAGGGCGCCCGCCGGGATCGCGCCCCAGATGCCGAGCCCGCCGTTCCAGATGGCGAACGCGTTCATCGGCACGCCGTCCGGACCGAAGTACGCGTCCGGCGAGGAGAAGACGTGGTAGATCCGGGCGCCGATGATGCCGAACGGAACCGCCCAGATGACGACGTCGACGACCCCGCCCTCCGGGCCTCCCCGGGCGCGGTAGCGCTTGATTGCGATGATCGTCGCGATGACGATGCCGAGGAGGATCGCCATGGCATAGGCCCGGATCGGCAGTGGGCCGAGGTACCAGGTGCCCGCCGACGGGCTGGGAATGCCGTTCATCGGACCGGCCGAGCAGCCCGGACGCCGTCGGCGAGCTCGCCGGTGAGGCGCCGCAGCTCGACGAGCGCGGCCGCGCGGTCGCCGTCGGGCCGGATGAGGGTGCGCACCACCGCGGACCCGACGATGACGCCGTCGGCGTAGGAGGCGACCTCGGCCGCCTGGGCGCCCGTGGAGACGCCGAGCCCGACGCACACGCGCGCGGCGCCGGCCACGCGCGCGGCGGCAACGAGCTCCGCGGCTCGGTCG
>JAENWO010000097.1 GCA_016649925.1 Actinomycetales bacterium | reverse complement strand
CGTCGGCGGCGATCGCCGTGTCGCCGTGACCCGTCGGCGGCGATCGCCGTGTCGCCGTGACCCGTCGGCGGCGATCGCCGTGTCGCCGTGTCGTCGCGTCGACCGCTCCTCGGCGTGGCGAGCGTGGTCGTCGTCGAGGCGCCGCTCGTGACCGTCCTGCTCGGCAGCGGTGACGCATCGGTGGTCGCTCTCGTCGGGCTGGCGACCGTCTGGCCGATCGTCCTCGGGACGGCGACGGGTCGGCGTTCCATCGACTCCGGGATGATCGACATGGCCCGCGCCCTGGGTGCCAACCGCTGGGAACGGGTCCGCAGCGTCATTTTGCCAGGGCTCGATGTCCATCTGAGGACGGCGCTCCGCGTCGCGCTCGGGGTCGGCTCGGTGGTGCTCGTCCCGGCTGAGATGTTCGGCGTGACGAACGGACCAGGCTACGCGATCCTGAACGCGCGGGACAACCTGGACCACGAGGCGCTCGCGGCCACCATGCTGCTCATCGGCATCGTCGGGTTCCTGCTGGACCGGATCCTGCGGAGCGGGCTCGGCGCGCAGGAGGTGTGAGACCACCAAGGAGGCGCGACCGGCCCGGCGTCCGCCGATCTTCTGCAGGCCGAGGGCCGACGTCGTGCCGCCGTCGCCATCTCAGCCCTGCACCGCCCGCTCGGCCCGCGCGACGCCCTCGTCCCGGGGTATCCGGCTGAGCCACGGCCACCAGCTCGTCCGGCCGATGTCGTGGATCAGACCGGGCACGAGCAGGGTGCGGACCACGAATGTGTCGATAAGCACGCCGGCCGCCACGATGAACGCCAGCTGCGCGAGGAAGAGCAGCGGGACGACGGCGAGGGCGCTGAACGTCGCCGCGAGCACCAGGCCGGCAGACGTGATCACCCCGCCGGTGACCGCCAGAGCTCGCCGCACGCCCTCCCGCGTGCCGACCCGCAGGGTCTCCTCCCGCACCCGGGTCATGAGGAAGATCGAGTAGTCGATGCCGAGCGCCACAAGGAAGACGAACCCGTACAGCGGCACGGTGGCGTCCGCGCCCGGAAAGCCGAGCACGTGGTTGAACACCACCGCGCTCAGGCCCATCGTGGCCCCGAAGGAGAGCAGGTTCGCCGCGAGCAGCACCAACGGTGCCACGATCGAGCGCAGCAGGAGCATGAGCATCACGAAGATCACCACGAGGACCACCGGGATGATCGTGCGCAGGTCCTGGGCAGCGGTCTCCTGGGTGTCCAGCCGCTGCGCGGCCGCCCCGCCGACGAGGGCCCCGGGTTCGACCTGATGGACCGCGCCGCGCACGGCCGCGACGGTGACCAGGGCTTCCTGGGTCTCGGCAGCGTCCTGGGTGACCACCTGTACCTGGACGTTCCCGTCGACGACGAGCGGCTCCCCTGCTGGAGCGCCCGGGGCGCCGGTGCCATCGGCCTGGTCGGTGAGGACGGACGCGGTCAACACCCCGTCCACGCCCTCGGCCGCGGTCACGACGTCGTCGGCCGCTGACTCCTCCGCGATGATCACGGCCGGCCGTACCTGGCCCGCGTCGAAGTGGTCGGCCAGCACCTCCTCGCCGAGCACGGAGTCGACGTCGGAGAGGAAGATGTCGGTCTCGCTGGTGCCCTCCGCGCGAAGCGTCGGCACGAACGCCGCGGCGCCGAGCAGCACCACGGCGGTGATGACCCACACGGGGCGGTCGTGCCGAGCAACGAAGGAGGCGGCCCGGGACCACGGGCCTGCCGTGACCGCTGCGTGGTGCCGGGCGGACGTGGCGTGCTCGGTGCCCCCGCCGGCGTACCGGGGCTTGCGCGGCCAGAAGATGAACCTGGAGCGTCGCCCGGCCAGGAGCAGCATCGCCGGGAGCAGCGTGAGGGCGGCCACGACGGCGGAGGCGATGCCGATGGCGGCGACCGGCCCGAGGCTGGCGTTCGAGCCCAGGTCCGAGAGCAGCAGGCAGAGAAGGCCGGCGATGACCGTGCCGGAGCTGGCCAGGATCGGCTCCAGGGAAGCCCTCCAGGCCACCCTCATCGCGTCGACGGGGTGGGCGTGCCGGGTGAGCTCCTCCCGGTAACGCGCGACGAGCAGCAGGGAGTAGTCGGTGGCCGCACCGATGACGAGGATCGAAAGGATGCCCTGGCTCTGCCCGTTCAGCAGGAGCACGTCGTTGCCGGCCAGGGGCTTGATCACCAGCGCGGCCGCACACAGTCCGAACACCGCGGTCAGCAGCACCGTGAAGGGCAAGATCGGTGAGCGGTAGACGATGACGAGGATGACGAGGACCACCAGGAGGGCGACGCCCAGCAGGATCCCGTCGATGCCGCCGAACGCCGCCACGAGGTCGGCCACTGCGCCGGCCGGGCCGGTCACCCACGTCGTCAGACCCGAGTCGCTCAGCTGGTCCGCTGCCAGGGCGCGGACCCCGTCCACCACCAGGTTGACGACCCGCTCACCGTCACCCGCGCCCACCGTCTCGTTCGCGCGCTCGCTGTCGATCGAGATCGGGATGAGGATCGCCTCACCATCCTCGGACGGCACCGCGACCACAGGCCCGGTGAGGAAGTCCTCAACCGTGCCGCCGTCACCGGTCTCGATCGCCGCGGCCTGCTCCGCGAAGGCCTGGGCCGAGCCGATCTGCTCCGGCGTCAGCGCTCCCCCCTCGGTGGCCTCCATCACGACGAGGGCCGGCAGCGTGGTGGTCTCGGAGAACTCCCGGGCCAGCTCGCCCGCCCGGGTGGACTCGGCGCTGGCGGGAAGGAAGGCGGACTGGTCGTTCTCCTGGACCTCGGACAGCGTGCCCTGCGCCATCCCGCCGACGGCGGCGACGCCCAGCCAGGTGAGCATGACCGCGGTGATGACCACGGCGCGGACGAGAGCGCCGCGGGTGCGGGTGCGTGGCGGCTTCTCGTCCGGTCGGGTCGGTTCTGCGGTCCGTGTCACGGTGGTTCCTCTGCGGGTGGAGGCCGAAGGCCAATTGCTTAGCACGCTGATAGCGAGCCAGGCTAACTATGATCGGATGATCTGCGCAACCAGGCCCGACGGTGCCACCCGACCGTCGCTGGGCTTCTCGGTCGGGGGGGAGGGCAGCCGAGAGAAGGGAACGCGTCCCGCGGCTGGTCGTGCGCCCGGTCCTGGTGGTTCCCTGAGAGGATGACGCGGTGATGACCCCGCACGATGAGGGCGAGGCGGGCGAGGCGGGCGAGGCGGGCCCCGGGCGTGCTGGCCCGGGTGTCTCGGTGCCGCCGAGCGCGTGGCCCACGGGCCGCCTCCTCTCCGCTGCTGCGCGCCGGGTGGAGCGCGAGTGGGATGCCTACCTGGAGCGGTGGTCGCTCACCCACGCCTCCCTGCCCGTCCTGGCGGTCCTTGCCGGTGGAGGGCGGTTTCAGCGGGAGATCGCCAGTGAGCTCGGTGTCACGGAGCAGACCATCAGCCGGATGCTCGTCGGTCTCGAACGGTCCGGCTATCTGCAGCGCCAGCGTAACGACACCGACCGCCGTCAGCACGTCGTAGCCATCACCCCGGGCGGGCGAGCAGCGCTGGAGGCCCTGAACGACTCCGTTGCCGTCGAACGGCTCGTGGCTGCGACGCTGACTCCCGACCAGGTCGCGCAGCTGCGCGGCCTACTCGTCCGGATGCTTCGGCCTGACGCGCCGGGACCGCGCGCGCCGGGACCGCGCGCGCCCGAACTGCGCGCGTCCGAGGGCCTCCCGAACGGGCCAGGCAGCCAGGCCCCCGAGGGCTGAGGGATCCGGAGCCACGCTGTGCCCCCCACGGGCGGAGCGGGATGCCCACGCGGCACGGGCCAGGCACGGGCCGGAGGATCGGTGCGGCTCGGTGGGAGTGACCTCTGGTGTTCGATGGTTGACCGCAGTACGATAGTTGTAGATTCAACTAAGGGAGCTGCAGATGACCATCCTCACCCGACCCGACGCACTCGCCCAGGACACCGCCATTCGTGTCGTCGAGCTGCGCGTCCGCGACCTCGCCGCGATGATCGCCTACTACTCCACCGGCGTCGGCCTCGACCTCATCTCCCACGAGGGCCCGACGGCGGTGCTCGGCCGGGGGACGGTTCCGATCATGGCTCTGCGCCAGGAGAAGGACCTCCCCGAGTTCTCCCGTCGCGACGCCGGGCTCTACCACACGGCGATCCTGTTCGACGACAAGGCCGGTCTGGCGGCCTCGCTGAACAACATCGCCCGGTTCGCGCCCCGTAGCTTCACCGGATCCGCCGACCACCTCGTCTCCGAGGCCTTCTACTTCGACGACCCCGAGGGCAACGGTGTCGAGCTCTACGTCGACCGTCCGCGCGAGCAGTGGACCCGTACCGCCGGCGGTGGTGTGCAGATGGCTTCCCTGCCGCTGGACCCGAACGCGTTCGTGCAGGAGAACCTCACCGCGGAGGGGCTCGCCACGCCGAGCCTGGCCGGGGCGAACATCGGCCACGTCCACCTGCAGGTCGGCGACATCCCCACGGCGAGGCAGTTCTACGTCGACACCCTCGGCTTCGACGTGATGGCCGAGTACGGCAGCCAGGCCCTGTTCGTCTCCGCGGGCGGCTACCACCACCACATCGGGATGAACACCTGGCACAGCGCGGGCGCCGGCCCCGGGCCGCGTCGCTCGGGCTCGGCCAGGTGAGCATCGAGGTGCCGACCTCCGACGACGTCGACGCCCTCGCCGCCCGGATGCGCGCCCGCGGCGTCGAACTGCGGCGCGACGGCGCCACCCTCCGGTTCGACGACCCGTGGAAGACGGTCATCGAGGTGCGCCCCGCGCTCGTGGGCTGACCTGCCGTCCGAGACGAGCCGGACGACTTCGAGGACATTTGCGCCCCGCGCCCGTGGGCTGACCCCGCCCCGACGCGGGCAGCCCTCGGGCTGGGCCCCGTCACAGCTTGAGCTGCCACTCCCCCCACACACTGGCCCGGCGGAAGCCCAGGGCGACGTTGATGTCGAGCATGAAGGAGTTCTCCTCGGCGTTCCACGTGTGGACGCGCCGCACGTGCGGTCGGTGATCGGCGAGGAGCTGGAGGTTCGCGGCCTTGACGAGCATGCCGAGCCGGTGGCCGCGATGGTCGGAGAGCACGAGCGTGTTCTCCTGGTAAACCACCTCCGGCTTGTCCCGCAGCGTCTCCATCTCGGTGAACCCGGCGAGGGCGCCGGTGGCGCGGTGCAGGGCGGCCGTGACGAACGTCCCCTTGCCGGCGGCGACCAGGCTCTGGTGGATGTTCTCCACCCGTTCGGCGTCCCAGACCTCCTCTCGTAAGTCGAGCCCCGCCACCGGGGCGTCCGTGCTCATCCGGGTCTGCAGCACGCAGTACTGCTCCATCCACTCGTCGGGCACCCGATCGGCCCAGGTGACCAGGGAGTACTCCTGGCCCGCAGCCAGCTCCGCCTCGGCCCGGCTCCGGGCCAGCAGCTCGGGGCTCACCGGAACCGGCAACATGGAGTGCCGCTCCACCTGCTCGAGCGCGAAGCCGCGCTTCTGGGCGAACCGCGCGCCCGGGTCGTCGCGGGGCAGCCGGCCGCTGCCCGTGGGCGCCGCGAGGGCGTTCGGGGAGTCGGCGCTCGGCTCGAAGCCGTGGCCGGTCGAGGACAGGATCACGGTGCGCCCGATGGACCGGGCCCGCTCGAGGGCCGTGTCCCACAGCGTCGAGCCGAGGCCCTTCCCGCGGGCCTGCGGCCGGACGGAGACGTCGATCTGGGACAGGTGCGGGTTGTCACGCACGGAGGCGTAGACCCACGCGACGCCGAGCACCGACTCGGGAACGCCGTCGGGCGCATCCTCGCGGCATGCGACGAACAGGTGCTTGGTGAAGTTCTTCTGGTTGGCGAGGGACACGGCCACGGTCTCGGCCGAGTCCGCGAGGTCCGTGTTGCCGAGGACCTCCTCGGCTTCCATGGCCCCGACGTCGGCGGCTCCGCGGACCCGCCAGTCCGGGGCCGGGCCGGCCGCCGACGGGAGGGGAACCTCCGTGATCCGATAGCTGCTCATGGACCCAGGGTGAGGGCAGTTCTGCCGATGCGCCAGCGATTTTCGCCGGAGAGCCGTTGTTAGGCTGCTCCGACAGCGCAGGCGAATCGGGGAGCGGCACGAGAATGAATGACGGTTCGATCATCGGCGGCGGCTTCGGCCTGATCTTCGTCCTGTTCGGTGCACTGGTCATCGGCGGCATCGTGCTCGCCGTGCGGATGCACAAGAAGAGACAGGCAGCGCTCGCGGCGTGGGCCGCTCGGCACGGCTGGACGTCAGCGGGGAGCGTCTCCGGGCTCGAGCGCCGGTGGAGCAGCCCACCGTTCTCGCTGGGGCACTCCCGCCGGGCCGCGGAGGTGCTCGTCGGGGACTTCCACGGTCAGGCCGCGCTGAGCTGCACCTACTCCTACACCACCGGCAGCGGCAAGAGCCAGTCCACCCACAGCTTCCACGTCGTGTCGATGCGGCTACCGGCGCCGCTGCCGTGGCTGCAGCTCACGCCGGAGGGGGTGGGCGCCTCGGTGGCGAAGTTCTTCGGGGGGCAGGACATCGAGTTCGAGTCCTCGGCGTTCAACGACGCGTGGCGGGTCAAGGCCGCGCCCGGGCAGTACGCCCACGACTTCATCCACCCTCGCATGATGGAGCGGTTGCTCCAGCCCGACGCCGTCGGTCGCTGCGTCACGGTGGAGGGCCAGGACATCCTCCTCTGGGTGGGCGGCGCCCAGCGGCTCGAGTACATCGACATCTACCTCAACCTGCTCCTCGGCGTCATCAACCAGATCCCCCGGCAGCTCTGGCTCAAGGCGGGGCACGACCCGCTTGCGCAGACCTGACCTGCCCCGACGGTCGCGGCGCGGGGCACCTTCCCGGGCGGCGGATGCATCCGGGACGCTCGGCCGATGACGAATCTGGACGTGCGCCCCACCGAGACTCTCGTGGCCCCCTCGGGCGGACGCTCGTGGCTCCCTCGGACGGGTGTGCCCCGCGATTCACGCTGCACGACGCGCGCACGGTGTCCCTGGGTGGGCTGCGCGGCATCCACGGGCAGCGCACGCCGCCGGAACCGGTGTTCGGGGGCTCTCGCCGCGGTCGTTGCGTACCGACGTCATGACCCCAGGGCCATTGCGTTGTCGGTGAGTGGGTGCGCTGACGAGGGTGCGCCCGGCGGGGTGATGGTGCGACACGCCGGGTGCGCGTGTTGGGGCAGGCACGGCCCCCCTCGCTGATCATGGAGCTGTCTAGGGATCCAAATCTGCGTGGAAGACCGTGCCTGCCATGTCATCTTGCCTCACTGCGGCCGTCCTGGACGAGGCTTGCGCCGCTTCCGGCACCGTGTCCGCCCCGCCGTTCGAGCTCACGGAGCGTGACCGCGAATCGTTGCTCGCGGCGTTGGGTCGGGTGCCCGATCCGCGGGACCCGCGCGGAGTGAGATACCCGATCGTCGGGATGCTGACGGTCGTCGTCTGCGCGATGCTCGCCGGCACACGCTCCTACGCCGCGATCGGTGAAGTGGTGCGCGGACCTGGACGCGACCAGACGTGCGGCTATCGGGTTCACCGGCAAGGCCCCCGGTCCGGTGACCACGGCAAGGCGATGCGCGCCACCCGCCACGGGACCAACCCCATGCACCTGCTCGCCGCCCTGGACCACGCCCGCGGCGTGGTCGTCGCCCAGGTGTCCGTAGACGTGAAAACGAACGAGATCCCGTTGTTCAGCACCCTCTTCGACCAGATCCCCGACCTCGAAGGGACCCTCATCACTGCAGACGCGCTCCACGCCCAGGTCGGACACCTGAACTACCTGCACGAGCGGGGAGCGGGCTTGCTCGTGTGCGTCAAGGGGAACCAGCCCACCCTGCGTAAGAGGTGACCGACGGGTGCTATCCGTTGCCGACCGAGCCCGGACTCTCGACGTGGAGCCCGCACTGAGCTCGGCGTTGGACTCCGATGGGGGAGGCCGGGCGATCGGCGTCTTCCGTCTTCGGGGGCCTCGGCCGGTCCGTGTGGTGGTCGCGGGGATGCGGGCCGGCGCGTACTCGTGCGGTTCGGCCCGCGCTTGGTGCGGCGGTTGCCTCGTGCCATGTGTCCACGGTAACCGAGGGCATGGGAGGTCCCGGCGCCGGGTCCCGTGCCGGTCATCGGGGTGCGCCCGACCGGCAGCGGTGGACCCGGGCCGCCCGTCACGGCCCGGGTCCACTTGTTCGGGGAGCGCGGCTGCTCAGCCCAGGGTCACGCTCACGCCACCGGAGAACATCGAGTCGTGCAGCTCGAGCGTGGCCGGCACGGCGTCCGCGGGGACGTCGAACACGATGGTGCCCTCCACGGTGTTGCCCGGGTTGATCTCGGTGAAGAACGTGTCGTTGCCCTCGATGGAGATCCCGGCCGTGGAGTTCGGGG
>JAENWO010000338.1 GCA_016649925.1 Actinomycetales bacterium | reverse complement strand
TGGGACTGTTGCGAAGCGCCGACGCCGCCACCAGCTGGGAGGCGATCGCGCTCGAGGGGGAGGTCGACTTCCACGCGTTGAGCTCGGCCGGCGAGCGGGTCGTCGGCTGGGATTCCACGAGCGCCGACGTGATGCGCAGTGATGACGGCGGTCTGACGTGGCAGGCCGGTGCCCGCTTGAGGCTGGCCGACATGGACGTCGACCCCCTCGACCCCGACCACGTCGTGGCCACCACCCCTGAGGGACTCATGGTCAGCTACGACGCGGGCGCCACGTTCGAGGCGCACCCGGTCCAGCCGCCGCAAAGCCTGATCTTGGTCGACCACATCGGCGAAGGGGACGACCCGGCTCAGATGCTGGCGGGCCTGAGCGAGGACGGAACGCTGTGGACCCTCGACGGACAGGAGTGGGTGGCCGCGGGTTCGCCGGTCGCCACACCCGAGGCGTTCACCGCGGTCAACAGCCAGACCTACCTGGCGGCCTTCCAGGGCGACGTGTACCGCTCCGACAACGGTGGCGCCACATGGACCCTCATCTCGGCGTGACGGCCCGACTACAGTCACCGGAGCCAAGGTCACGAAATGATCACGGCGCGCCTCGCCGTGCTGCGCCGGTGAGCTCGAGCGGACGGATGATCGGCGCTCACCGCTGAGTGCGAACGGACTCCCGCGCGCCGGCCTGTGGATCACCTGCGCGTCGCCGTCGCCGGTGACGGTTAGCATCGCGGGGGAGGCGGACATGATCGAGGGCGAGGCGCGGCTCACGCGCGTCTTCGGCGAGCCCACCGGCAAGGCACTCGCGAAGCTCGGCGTGCACACCACCACCGACCTCCTGCACCACTACCCTCGGCGGTACGCCGATCGCGGTGCCTACACCGAGCTGCACCGGCTGGCGGTGGGGGAGCACGTCACCGTGATCGCGAAGGTCGTCTCGCTCACGGCCCGCCCGGCGAAGAACCGCTCGTTGCACGTCGTCACGGTGAAGATCACCGACGCCCGCTCGTCGATCGACCTGACGTTCTTCGCCCGGAACCGCCGGATGGTCGGGCACCTCGAGCATCAGCTCCAGGTGGGCACGATCGGGATGTTCTCCGGCGTGGTCAAGGCCTACCGCGGCGCCCTGCAGCTGTTGCACCCGGACTTCTCCCTGCTGGACGACTTCGAGGACGAGGCGAATGCGATCGCCGAGGCGGAGAGGCCGGTGCCCATCTACCGGGCGAACGCCGCGCTGCCGAGCTGGAAGATCGCCCAGGCCGTGCGCACGCTGCTGGACCCGCTGCGTGCGGAGGACCTGCTGGACCCGATCCCGCCGGACGTCGCCCGCCGGCACCACCTGATGGACCCGCTGCAGGCGATGCGGGCCATCCACCGTCCCGCGAACGCGGCGGACTGGAAGCGGGCGCAGCACCGGTTCAAGTTCACCGAGGCGTTCCTGCTGCAGACCGCGCTGGCCCGCCGTCGCGCCGACATCGCCGCGTACGAGGCAACGCCCAGGCCGGAGCGCGCCGGCGGGCTGCTCGACGCGCTCGACGCCCAGCTGCCGTTCACGCTCACCGAGGGGCAGCGCACCGTCGCGGCGGAGATCGCCAGCGACCTCACCGCGGACAACCCGATGCAGCGCCTGCTCCAGGGTGAGGTGGGCTCGGGCAAGACCGTGGTGGCCCTGCGCGCGATGATGCAGGTGATCGACGCCGGAGGCCAGGCCGCGCTCCTCGCCCCCACCGAGGTGCTCGCCGTGCAGCACGCCCGCTCGATCGCGAACCTCCTCGGACCACTGGGCGAGGCCGGCCTGCTCGGCGGCTCCGACGAGGGCACCCGCATCGCTCTGCTCACGGGTTCGCTCAACGCCGCCCAACGCCGTCAGGCCCTCGCCGACGCCGCCTCCGGTGCGGCGGGCATCGTCATCGGGACCCACGCGCTGCTCGGCGAGAAGGTCCAGTTCGCCGACCTCGGGCTGACCGTGATCGACGAGCAGCACCGCTTCGGCGTGGAGCAGCGCGACGCACTGCGCGCGAAGGGCCGCACGATGCCGCACCAGCTGTTCATGACCGCGACGCCGATCCCACGCTCGGTCGCGATGACGTTCTTCGGTGACGTCGAGGTCTCCACGCTGCGCGAGATCCCCGCCGGGCGCTCGCCGATCACCACCCACCTCGTGCCCGCGGACAACGAGCGCTGGCTGCAGCGCACCTGGGAGAAGGTCGCGGAGGAGATCCGCCGCGGGAACCGGGCCTACGTCGTCGCCCCCCGGATCAGCGCCACCGCCGGTGAGGACGGGACCGAGGTGCTGCCTGACGGCGACCCGGACGGCAAGCGCCCGCTCGCCACGGTGGAGGAGGTCGCCGATCTGCTCCGGGCCGAGCCGGTCCTGGCGGGCCTCGCGATCGGCGTCATGCACGGAAGGCTGCCCACCGAGGAGAAGGATGCGGTGATGTCCGCGTTCACCTCCGGACGGTCCCCGCTGCTCGTCACCACCACCGTGATCGAGGTGGGTGTGGACGTCCCCGAGGCCACCGTCATGGTGGTCCTGGATGCGGACCGGTTCGGCCTCTCCCAGCTCCACCAGCTGCGCGGGCGCGTGGGCCGCGGCACCGAGCCGGGTCTGTGCCTGCTCGTCTCCCACGCCGATCCGGGCAGTCCGGCGGCCGAGCGGCTCACCGTGCTGGCGAACACGCTCGACGGCTTCGAGCTCGCGGAAGCGGACCTGGAGCAGCGCCGCGAGGGTGACGTGCTCGGCGCGGCGCAGTCCGGCCGCGGGAACTCGTTGCGGCTGCTGCGAGTGGTCGCCGACCGCGACATCATCGCCGCGGCCCGTGAGGACGCCCGCAAGCTCGTCGCCGAGGACCCGAACCTCATCCACCACCCGGAGCTGCTCGTGACCATCGCCCAGCTCGTCGACCCCGATCACGAGGAGTTCCTCGACCGTGCCTAAGAAGCCCGCCACCACCCCGCTGGTGCGCGCCGCGAAGGTGAGCGTCGGCTACGGCAGCGACCTCGCGAGCGCCGTCTGTCCGCCGATCTCGGTGCAGATCGGCGCGGGCCAGGCGCTCGCCGTGGTCGGTGCGAACGGCACCGGCAAGTCCACGTTCCTGCGCGCCGTCGCGGGGCTGCTCGACGTCCTGGGCGGTCGGATCGACGTGTTCGGGGTGCCGGTCGACGAGCGGTCGCGTCGCTTCCGGGCCGACGTGGCGACCGTCCTCGACGAGGACTCCTACCTGCCCGCCCTGACCGTGCGCGAGCACCTCCTGCTCACCGCGCGCGGACACGGCATGACGCAGGTCAGCGACCTCGTCACCGACGTGATCGAGGAGTTCGGGCTGACCGCCCGCCAGCACGCCGCCCCGACGGCGCTCTCCTCCGGTCAGCGCCGTCGGCTCTTGCTCGCGTCGGCGTTCGTGCGGCCGCGGCGGCTGATGATCCTCGACGAGCCCGAGCAGCGCCTGGACTCCGGCATGCGGGACCGGCTCGCCACGCGCCTCGCCGGCGAGCGCACCAGCGGCGGTGGCGTGGTGATGGCCACCCACGACCCCGTGCTCGTGCGAGAGGTTGCCACCCGCGCCGTCCTGCTCTCCGACGACGCCGTCCACGTCGTCACCCCCGAGGTCGCCGCGCAGGCGATCGAGTCACTATGAGCATCGAATGACGAGCAACGAGGAGCCGGACGCCGCGGCACCCGAGGAGCCGGACGCCGCGGCACCCGCGGAGCCGGACGCCGGGGTACCCGCGGAGCCGGACGCCGGGGTACCCGCGGAGCCGGACGCCGGGGTACC
>JAENWO010000174.1 GCA_016649925.1 Actinomycetales bacterium | reverse complement strand
GAGTCCGGGTCATCGGGTGAGTCCGGGTCATCGGGTGAGTCGATCGCCGAGTACGCGTCCAGGGCTGCCCGAGCGCGCCGCGCGACGCCGTCGGCCACCTCGGCCGGGCTGAGCGCGCGCACGTCCGCACCGAGCCCGAGCACCAGGTTGTGCAGCCACGCGAGGTCCACCACGGCGAGCTCCACCCGGAACCAGCCGTCCTCCAGCTCGGTCACCGAGGAGACGGGGTAGCGCTCGGCGACCCAGCGGGCCCGGGAGGCGAGCTCAAGACCCACCTGCCATTGCGCCGTCGTCAGCTCCGGGTCGGCAGTATCGCTCAGATGCACCTCGGGGTGCTCCTGCGCCGGTGTGTCCAGCGTGGTGACGTCGAGCATCCGGTCGAGACGGAACTGACGGACGTCGTCGGCGCGGTGGCACCAGCCGTGCAGGAACCACCGCTGCGAGTCGGTGAGCAGCTGCAGGGGGTCCACGGTGCGCTCGCTCACGGTGTCAGAGGCGGAGACGTAGCGCAGCCGCAGCTGGCGACCGGCCGCGAGGGCCGCCCGGATCTGCGTGAGCCGCTCCCCCATGTCGGCGGAACCGCCCTGGACGACCACGGCGTCGGCACGCTCCGCCGCCTCACCGGCGGCGGCGGTGAGCTTGGCGATCGTCGACGCCAGCACCGCGTCCTCGCTCAGACCCGGCGTGCCCTGCAGCGAACGGAGGGCCACGAGCAGAGCGACCGCCTCCTGCGGGCCGAGGCGCAGGGGCCGGTCCATCCCGCGGGAGTCGGTGAGGGTGAGGATGTTCCGCTCGCGGTCGTCGGCGGAGAAGTCGATGAGGTCGCCAGGGAGATACCCGGGGGTCCCCGAGACCCACAGTGTGTCGACGTCGAGAAGCACCTGCCCCGAGGTCACGCCGAAGTGTATGGCCACCTCGTCCACGGACACCCCCGGGTGGTCGTCGAGGTAGGCGATCAGGGCGAGCATCCGCACCACGCGGTCCGCGGCGGTCTCGGCCATCAGGACTCCCCGCCCAGGGATGCGGCGGCGCGGAGCCGGCGCAGCACCGAGGCCCGCAGGGCGGGCGGGTCCAGGACCAGGACGGTGTCGCCGTAGCCGGCGAGCTCCTCGGCGAACAGTTCGAGGTCGGTCACCTCCAGCGTCACGACGTCCCGGTCTCCGTGCGTCCCGTCGGCGACGGCCCGGGCCCGCAGGGCGGAGCCGCGCTCGGGTCGCAGCGCCAGCGTGACCGTCGCGGTGGGCACGATGCCGTGACCGGGGTCCCCCTCCGGGATCTGCACGTGTCCCACCTCGCCGATGCGCTTGACCTTGCCGACGATCCGGGAGAGGCGGAATGCGCGCTGGTCCGCACGGTCGACGTCGAAGCCGACGAGGTACCACCCGCGGTCCTTCGCGTAGAGCCGCCAGGGCTCCACGGTGCGCTCCTTCGTGGCGCCGGTGCTCGCGGCTCGGTAGGTGAACCGGACGGCGATCCGGTCCCCGATGGCGTCCAGCAACGCGCCGAACGCCTCCTCGGGGCCGCGTACCCGCAGCGCCAGTCCCGCGTGCAGCGCGGAATCGGCCACGGGGGCCACCGCGCGCAGCTTCGTCAGGCCACGCCGGGCGGAGCCGGAGAACGCCGAGTCCTGCCACACCTCGGCGGCGAGGGACAGCACGCCCACCTCGGCCGGGGTGAAGTCCACCGGCGGGAGCGCGTACCCGGCCATGTCGATGCGGTAGCCGACGTCGTCCTCGTGCGCCTGGTCGGTCAGCGTGAGGATCGGGATGCCGAGCATCCGCAGCTGGTCCTTGTCCCGCTCGAACATCCGGTCGAACGCCTCGTCGGACGTGGCCGAACCGTAGCCGTTGACGCGCGCGCGGATCTCGGCCTTCGTCATCCGGTGCCGGGTGTGGGACAGAGCGATCACGAGGTCGAGCAGGCGTTCGGCGGGGTCGACGCGGTCGCTCATGGGACTTCAGGCTAGTCGCGATAGGTTGCCCGTGTGATCATCTGGCGCGACGGCGTGGTGCGGCGTCTGCTCGGGGGCTGGCCGGGCGCCGTCGAGCTCGAGGTGGACGTGGACGGGTCGCCGATGCGTGCCCTGGCCTACCCGCAGCTCGTCGGCGACGTCCTGGTAGGCGACCGGGTTTTGCTCACCGCGTCCGCGCTCGTGCGGGGGCTGGGTACGGGTGGCTACGCGATGGTCGTCGCCGTCCCGGACCGGCTACCGCCCGATGCACCGCCCCAGGCCGGCCACATCGTCAAGGCGCGCTACACCCCGCTGCAACCCATGGTGCTCGGCGTCGATGAGCAGGAGTCGCCCTGGCACGAGGTGCTGCGCGATGCGGACGACCTGGCCCAGATGCCCGTCGTCGTCGCGGACCTGCACTCCGCGCTGCCCGCCGTCGTGGCCGGCGCCCGCCTGGCTGCCGAGCGCGCCGGCTCCCCCGCTCCCCGGGTGGCGTACGTGATGACCGACGGCGGAGCGCTGCCGGCCTGGTTCTCCCGCTCGGCCGCGGCGTTGCGGGAGGCGGGCTGGCTCGAGGCAACCATCACGGTGGGCCAGGCGTTCGGCGGGGACCTCGAGGCCGTGACCGTGCACAGCGGCTTGCTCGCCGCACGGCACGTCCTCGGCGCCGACCTCGCCGTGGTGGCACAGGGCCCCGGGAACCTCGGCACCGGCACCCGCTGGGGCTTCTCCGGGGTGAGCGCCGGTGAGGCCGTCAATGCCACCGCCACCCTGCACGGCCGGCCCGTCGCCTCCCTGCGCGTCTCCGGCGCGGACCCGCGCGAGCGCCACCTGGGCGTCTCCCACCACAGCCTCACCGCGTACGGCCGCGTCGCGCTCGCCCCGGCGGACGTCGTCGTCCCGGTGCTCCAGGGCGAGCTGGCGGAGCTGGGCGAGCGGATCGAGGAGCAGGCCCAGGCCCTGACGAGGGCGGCCGCCGGTCACCGCGTTGTCCGGGTGAGCGTGGACGGACTGGCCGCAGCGCTCGAGGGCACCCCGGTGCGGCTGACCACGATGGGTCGCGGGCTGGGTGAGGACCCCGCGGCGTTCCTAGCCGCCGGTGCCGCCGGGGTCCACGCCGCGTCCTTCGTGAGCGGCTACCAGGGTGGCCAACCGGCGTGACTCCGCGCGGGCGTACGCCCCGTCGGACCGTTGGATGGCCATCACGGCGTGCACGGTGCCGTCGGCGAGATCCAGCTGCACCCACGGGCCGCCGTCACCGAAGCGCACCGAGACGATCTCTGCCCACTCCAGGGTCCGGGTGAGGAAGAAGTTCCGGACGGTCAGCCCCTGGGGCGTCGGCACGGCCCGCACGCTCCACTGCCGGTAGAGGATCGCGCAGATTCCGGCGGCCATCACCACGATCGTCACCGTGTCCGCGGTGTGCACGGTCCGCAGCGAGGACAGGACGATGAGCAGGAAGACGCCACCACCGATGGTCGCTGTGGCGAGCCCGATGCTGACGGCGCGGGTGGCGCGGGGGCGGAACGTCGCGTAGACGGGACTGCTCGGCATCCCCACCACTCCCCTCAGAGCCGGCAGGCGTGGATCGAGGTGACAATGATCGCGCGTGCACCGACCTCGTACAACCGGTCCATGATCTTGTTCGTCTGGTCGCGCGCCACCATGGCCCGGACCGCCACCCAGCCCTTGGCGTGCAGCGGCGAGACGGTGGGCGACTCCAGGCCGGGCGTGATGGCCACGGCACGCTCGACGTGCTCGACCGGCACGTCGTAGTCCATCAGCACGTAGCGGTGCGCCACCTGCACGCCGTGCAGCCGCCGGTCGAGGATCTCCAGACCCGGCTTCGGCTCGGCGTTGGGCCGGATGAGGACGGCCTCGGAGTGCAGGATCGGGTCACCGAAGATCTCGAGGCCGGCCGCGCGCAGGGTGCTGCCGGTCTCCACGACGTCCGCGACGACGTCCGCCACCCCGAGGTGGACGGTCGACTCGATGGCGCCGTCGAGCCGGACCACCTCCGCCTCGATCCCCGCTCGGCGAGGTAGTTCTGGACGAGCACCTGGTAGGACGTCGCGACGCGTTTGCCGGCGATCTGCTCGATCGTGCGCACCGAGTCGGGCGGTCCGGCGAAGCGGAACGTCGAGGAGGCGAAGCCGAGCTGGCGGTGCTCGACGGCGTCGACCCCGGAGTCCAGCAGCAGGTCGCGCCCGGTGATGCCGGCGTCGACGGTGCCCGCCCCGACGTACACCGCGATGTCGCGCGGTCGCAGGAAGAAGAACTCGACGTCGTTCTCCGGGTCGGGTAGGACGAGCTCGCGCCCGTCGCGGCGTTGGCGGTAGCCGGCCTCGCGGAGCATCTCGCTCGCCGGCTCGGCCAGGGAACCCTTGTTCGGAACAGCGATGCGCAGCACGTCGGACCCTTGTTCGTCTCGGTCGGTCACAGGTAGCGGTAGACGTCGACCGGCGTCAGCCCGCGGGCCAGCATGAGCACCTGGAGGTGGTAGAGCAGCTGGGAGATCTCCTCCGCCGTCTCCTCTTCGCTCTGGTACTCCGCAGCCATCCAGACCTCGGCGGCCTCCTCGACGACCTTCTTCCCGATCGCATGGATCCCGGCGTCGAGCTCCGCGACCGTGCGCGAGCCCTCGGGGCGGGCGTCGGCCTTGAACTGCAGCTCGGCGAAGAGATCGTCGAAGGTCTTCACGCTGCGGAGCCTACTCGGACGCGATGAACGCGTTCGTGTGGGCCTCCGGTGCTGAGACGGGTGAGGTGATCAGACCGGTCGTGAGCAGGAAGTCAGCCATCGCGTTCCAGGTGGCGTCGTCCTGCGCCCCCCAGGTTCCGGTGACGTCGCCGTATAGCGGCACGGTCGCCGTCACGGTGTCCAGCGCCACCTGTTCCTGGTCCGTCGTCAGGGTGCCGGGGATGAAGTCACGGGAGGCCTCGACGGCACGCTCGGGCGATGCGGCGATGTCCGCCACGGCCCGTCCGACGGCGGTGACCAGGCCTCGTAGTGCCTCCGGGTCGGCATCGATCAGGTCCCCGGCCACGCCGAGACTGATGCCGACGAGCGGGACGTCCGCGCCGAGGCCGATCGCGCGCACGTCGAGCCTGGTCGCCTCGAGCTGGGGCACGTCGTTGTTCACGAAGCCCATCACGGCGTCGACGTGCCCGGAGGACAGGGCGGCCTGCTGGGTGTAGCCGATGTGCTCGATGGTCACGTCCGCGTCCGTCAGGCCGGCGGCGTCGAGCATCGCCAGCAGCCCGAAGTAGGTCTCGCCGAACGGCCCGGGCACGCCCACCGTGCGCCCGGACAGATCGCCCGGGGTGGTGATGTCGGAGTCCTCGGGGACGATGAGCACCACTGGGTAGTCCTGGTACAGCGTCGCGATGCTCACCACGTCGACGCCCTGCGAACGGGCCTGCAGCATCTCGTCGCCACCGGCGACGACGACGTCCTCCTCACCCGCCTCCAGGGCGCCGAAAAGGTCCTCGGAGGCGCCGTGGTGGCGCAGGGTGACGTCGAGCCCGGCATCGGCGAAGTACCCCTCGGACGCGGCGAGGAGATGACCTGCTCGGCGGGCCCGATCTCGACGACCTGCCCGTCGTCCATGAACACCACGCGGTCGCCGACCTCGCGTGCGAACGCCATCTCGTGGGTCACGACGAGCATCGTCATGCCGGCCTCGGCCAGGTCGCGCATGACGGCGAGGACATCGCCGACGAGCTCGGGGTCGAGGGCCGACGTGGGCTCGTCGAAGAGCATGAGGTGCGGGTCCATGCTCAG
>JAENWO010000161.1 GCA_016649925.1 Actinomycetales bacterium | reverse complement strand
CGGCGAACTCGCGCCCGCGCAGCCGCGACCGACCGGCCGTGCCCAGGCGGGTCCAGATCGCGGCGAGCAGCACCAGGGGCACGACCATCCCCGCCCCGTAGACCGCGAGCATCGCGCCGGCGACCGGAGCGGACCCCTGTGCGGCAGCCAGGCTGAGCACCGCGCCGAGGATCGGCCCTGCGCAGAACCCGGCCACGCCCGAGACGGTCCCGAGGAGGAAGGAACGCGACAGTCCTCGGCGCTGACCGGCGGTCGCGGCGACGCCTCGGGCACCGGGAACCACGCGCTGCAGGTCAAAGCCGAGTCCGAAGACCTGCATGAGGCCGAAGACGATGATCAGCCAGCCTGCGACGGTGACGAGCACGGCTCGCTGGCCGACGAGCATCGTGCCCAGCAGCGAGGCACCAAGACCGAGCGGGACCAGCATGACCGCCAGGCCGGCGTAGAAGATCCCGCCGTGCACCAGCAACCGCCCGCCGGTGCCGACCGTGCCGGCGAAGAAGGATGGCAGCAGGAGCGCGCCGCACGGACTGAGCAGCGCCAGGGCGCCACCCAGGAACGCCGCGAGGAACCCGATGTCCACGTTCACCCCCTCGCTTCAGCCAGCGCGCTCTCGACCGCATCCACGAAGGTCCCGGTGGGTTGCGCACCGACCACCGGGTGACCGCCGATGAGGAAGGACGGCGTGGAGAACGCCCCGATCGCTGCCCCCTCGTCAGCGTTGGTCTGCACGGCCGCGGCGACGTCGGGTGAGCTGAGATCGGCGGTGAACTGCGCCACGTCGAGGCCCAGGCCCTCCGCCAGCGCAATCAGCGCCTCGGCACTGAGCTCGCGAGGTTCCCGCTTCTCACCGTCCGCGAAGAGGCTGTCGTGGTACTCCCAGAACTTGCCCTGCAACCCGGCCGCGTACGCGGCCTGCGCCGCACGAGTCGAGTCAGGTCCGTAGACGTTGACGTCCCGCCACTCGATCCGCAGGTCGCCGGCGGCGACGTACTCCATCACCGTTGGCTGGCTGTCCTGCACCCACAGGGCGCAGAACGGGCACTGGTAGTCGGAATACACGACGAGCACGACGGGAGCATCGACAGGGCCGGCGACGAGCGGGTCCTGCGGGTCTCGCCGAGCCATCTCGAGCGTGGCGGCGGCATCCGGTTCGATCACCTCGCCCACGGGGCCGTCCGTGGGTACGGGGTCCGCGGCCCGGGCGTCCGAGGCTACCCCGCTGCCCGCTGCGCCGCCCGCAGCATCACCTCCCCCCCGAAGCAGCGAGATGCTGATCAGCACGGCGGCGACCAGGACGATCATCGCGGGGATGACCCAGGCGGGTCGACGGGTGGTGGACGTGGAATCGGGCATCGTCTCGTCTCTCGTACGGGGGCGGGGAGTCGGGCTCCGGGTCGGGACCCCGGGCGGGCAGGCCCCGGGCGGATGGCTATCTACTATGTCGCATAGAAGTACTCTATGCGGCATAGTAGGAACATGCCTACGCCCAGACCCGCACTGACCGAGCCGCGGCGAACCCTGGAGGCGAGTGCGCTTGCCCTGCGCAGCTGGACGGTCCGGCAGCAGCTGGCCGCCGCCGGCTTCAGCGTCGGCTTCGCCCTGCTGATCGGGATCCCGACGGTCCTGATCCCCAACCCGGTCTTCGGTCGGGAGATCCCGGTGGTTGCGTGGAACTACCCCGTCTGGATCGCCACGTCGATCCTCGCGGGGATGTTGGCAGCGACGTATGTCCGCCCGGCCCGCGGCGGAGACGATGCGAAGGACGTTGACGGCGAACCCGACGCGGCGAGCCGGTTCGGGGTGGTCGGAGGCGTGCTCGCGTGGTTCGCCGTCGGCTGCCCGGTGTGCAACAAGATCGCCCTGCTCGCGCTCGGGTATTCCGGGGCCCTCACCTGGTTCGCCCCGGTGCAGCCCTACCTGGCGGCGACCGCCCTCGTAACGACCGCGGGGGCCCTGGTCATGCGCCTACGCGGACAAACCCTGTGCACGAGGTCGCCCTCGGTGGTGGCTCGTGCCTGAGCCGCGCTCCACGCTGCCCCGCCTGGGCTCCCTCGAGCAGGCTGTCATCGACATCCTGTGGGACTGCCCCGAGGACCTGTGCACCCGCGAGGTCCTGCACCAGCTGACGTCGCACCCCCTCGCCTACACGACGGTGGCGACGGTACTGACCAACTTGGTGAAGAAGGGGATGGTCGAGCGGATCAGCGCTGGCCGCACCTGGGCGTACCGGCCGCTGCACACGCGCAGCCAGTACGCCGCCGGCCTGATGGCCGAGGCGCTGACCGTCAGCGGGGACCGGGCGGCGTCGTTCCTGCACTTCGTGGAAACGATGTCCGAGGAGGATGCGGCCCTGCTGCGGACGCTCCTCACCGACCCCGCCCACGAGTCCGGCCGGGAAGCTCCCGGTCCCGCGGTTCGGCGGACCACATGACCGTGATACTGCTTGCTGCGGCGCTCCTGGTGCTCCTCGTTGCCGGGGCAACGGTCGGTCCCCGCATGCTCGGCGGCCCCGTCCCGACCTTCACAGCCCGCCCACGCCTGGGGATGGCAATCTGGACGGTCTCAGCCGCCGTGTGGACGCTCACGCTCCTCGCGCTGGGTCCGCTCCTTACCTGGATCTTCAACGGCCCGGCACTACCCGGCCGGGTCGGTGCGGTCTGTCAGCGGTGCCTGGCGGCGGCAAACCCCTTCTCGGCTCAGTCGCCGATGTGGACCACCGATGTGCCCGCATTCGCGATGTTGCTGATCCCGTTCTCACTTGTCGCATGGCTGACCACCAGCGCAACCGTGCGTCATGTCCGGTCACGCAAAGACCTCCGGATGCACCTCCGTGCGCTGGCCGCGGTGGCTGAACAGCGGCTCCTCCACGGAACCCAGGTCTGGGTAATACCGAGCGCCGACTGTGCGGTCTACAGCCTCCCCACGCGTCGCGCGCGCATCGTCATCTCCCAGGGCGCACTCGATGTGCTGAGCCGTGAGGAGCTCGTTGCGGTCCTCTCCCACGAGCGGGCCCACCTCGAGCAGCGACATCACGCCCTGTTGTGGGCCCTGCACAGCCTGCAGGGTGTCCTCGGCTGGGTGCCCTTGATCGCCGCGGCGGCCCCAGCGGTCGCGACCTACGCCGAGATGGCAGCCGACGACGACGCGCGCCGGACGAGCAGCACCCGCGCCCTGGCCGGGGCCCTGCTCGCGCTGCACCGACCCGGGCGCTCCGCTGCCCTCGGCGCGCCGACACTGGCCCTGCACGCCGCTGCGACGGGCGCCCGCTGGCGCGCCCGCCGCCTCGCTGCGTCGCCGGCTCCGCCGTCGAGGTGGGGTGTTGCGCTGACCGGCGGCTACCTGGCGGCAATGACCGCAGCGATCGCGCTGATCGGAACCCCCTACGCAGCCCTCGCCCTGACCGGAACGTGTTGATCATGACCGGAGGCGTCCTGCACCTGACCGAGGCACCCGCAGACAAGCACCGCGCCGGAACTGACGCGGACGCCGCCCCGCCTGGTGGCGCTCGGCGGCGGACCCGGACGACCCCGGGTGCACGTCCGATCCCGCGTGCACGTCCGATCCCGCGTGCCGGACACTGGTGGGGTGCGTCGTCGACCCTCACGACCTGCGGTCAGACAGCCCCACGACGAGAGGACATCGGCTGACATGATTGTGTGCGCTCCCGTGACGAGTGATGGCATGGTCGACCCCCGTTGGGGCCGGGCCGACTGGGTCGCGGTGGCCGACGTGGTCGACGGCGAGATCGTCAGCTGGCGGGAGATCGAGGTCTCCTGGAGTCGACTGCATGACGAGGGCACCTCCGGCTCGCACCACGCAAGGGTGGTCACGTTCCTGCGCGAGCACCACGTCGAGGCCGTGGTCGCGCACCACATCGGCGACGGCATGGTGCGGATGCTGGACACGATGGGCCTGCCGACGCGCCTGGGCGCAACCGGGGACGCCCGGGCTGCGGTGCGGGCCGTGAGCCGTCGTCATCCCTCCACTGCTCCTGCGATCGCCGAGATGATGTACTTCTGGGCGACGGCGAAGACGGCGACGATCGGGATCAGGGAGATGACGCCCGCGGCAGCCAGCCCGGCCCAGTTCGTCGACGACTCGCCGATGAAGGCGTACAGACCCACGGGAATCTTGCGCAGCTCGGGCTGACCGAGGGTGAACACGAGCGGGAGCAGGAAGTCGTTCCACGACCCGATGAACGTGAAAAGTCCGATGGTCGCGATCATGGGCGTAGACAGCGGAAAGGCGATCCGGGCGAACGTATGGTTGAGCCCCGCCCACGGTCAGGGCGTGGCCCACCGAGTCGTGCAGCTCGCGGGCGAGGGCGTTGCGGGCGGCCAGGTCACGGCGCTCCTCCTCGAGCCGCGCGATGCGCTCCGCGGAAGAAGGACCGAGCAGGGCCGGAGCGAGCCGGCGAAGGAGCTCACCGGCGCCGGCGAAGACGTACGCGGGCAGCACGACCAGCAGCACGCCGACCACGAGAGCCACCACCGCAGGCAGGTCCGCGAGCACACCGAGCGGTTCACCCAGGACGGCGACGTCGGTGAACTGGCGCAGCAGGAGCACCACACCCGTGGGCACGGCGGAGAGCAGGACGAACGTGGCCGCGCCACCGATGGCGAGATGCGCCGCGTACCAGAGCGCCCCACGGCCGCGGGAGGAGGACGAGGCGACGCCGACCGGATCCGGTACCTCGGCGTCGAGCAGGGACCGCGCAGCCACGATCTCGAGGCCGCGGACTCCGGCGAGGAACGGAGGTGTGACTGCGATCGCCGCAGTGAGTGCGGCGAGGATGGTGACGGCGACCGCGGGGATCGTCGGTTCCGCGTACATCTGCGCGAAGCCGGTGGCGAGCAGCAGGTCGGCCCCGAGCAGCAGCCCGCCGACGATGCAGAACACGCCAGGGCGGACCGCCGACGCGGCGACCAACGGCGCGAGGATCCGGTGCACGGGCATGACGGCGGTCTTGCAGCGACGGATGAGCTGCGCCTTCCCGAGCGAGCGACCTCAGGCGCGCGGCGCGAGCCGCACGATGACGGCCCGGTGGTCCGTGCCGCTCACCTGGACGATCGCGCCCTCGACGACGGTGAAGGCGCCCGAGTCCACGAGGACATGGTCGATGGTCGTACCGAGCAGCGCGGGGAGCCGAGCCGGAAACGTGCCGAGGCCACCCATCCCGGCCTCGACGGAGGCGTCGACGTACGCTCCGACGTCGCGCAGCGGCGCATGGTCCAGGGTGGCGTTGAAGTCCCCGGCGACGATCCCACCGGGCAGGTCGCGGCAGATCGCGGTTGCCTCGTCGAGCTCACCGCGCCACTGGTCCAGCTGATGCCCCTCGCCCGAGAACCCGGTGCGGATCCCGGGCGGGGCGATCGGGTGGACGGCGGCGATGGGCGGCCCGGTGGCGTCCACGGAGTCGACTCGCACCACGCCGGCGGGCGCACCGGCCACCTCCACGTACTCCCCCAGCCGCGCGCTCACGAGGAGACCGGTACCCCGGTCGTCGGAGATCCGGGCCGGCCCGGGGAACGCTTGGTACTCCTGACCGGCTGCGGCCAGCTGCTCGGCGAGCCCGGCGACGACGTCGTATCCGGACTCCGGCAGCGCCACGACGTCGGCTCCGGACTCGATCACGAGCCGCCTCAGCTCGTCGGGGTCCACCGCCCCGCCGAGGATGTTCAGGCTCAGGACGGTGACGTCGCCCGCGGCCGCGTCCCGCGCCGCCGGGACCTGCCCGGCGTCGAATCCGCGGAACGCGAGAATCCCACCATGCCCGACGGCGACGAGAGCGAGCAGCAGCGCGAGCGTGAGGAGCCGTGGTGGGCGGTGACGCGTGACCCGGCGGACGAGTGCCGCGAGCAGCAGGACGCCCAGGGCGAGCGCGGCGAACTCGAGTGCCACCCACGAGCGCAGAGCGATCAGCTGCGCCACCGGGTGCACCGTCGAGGCGCCCAGGGTCGCCGGGTCCAGCGTCGCGACCGCGGCAAGGCCGAGCACCGCGACAACCATCCAGCGAAGCGTCCTCATGGGGTTGATCGTGCCTCAGCGTCGCCGTGCCGTGGGCGGGCGTGCCGTGGGCGGGCGTGCCGTG
>JAENWO010000058.1 GCA_016649925.1 Actinomycetales bacterium | reverse complement strand
AGCTGAGGGACCCACAGGGGGGTGCAGGTCCGCGCTTGCCGGCGTCACCTCGACGTCGACCGGGTCGTCACCCGGGGCACCCCGCCGCGGAAGGAGGGTTGCCGGCCAGCAAGCCGGGGCTACGCGCTGGCACTCATGACCTGCCCCGATGATGCCACGGGGAACCCCGGGCACGCGAGCGCCGGTCAACCTGCTCACATGCCGAGACGTGATCGAGATTGCCGGCTCCCGTGGGCGCCGTCGGGTGCGGTCAAGGGGCCAGGAGCGTGCGAACACCCGATGGTCGCGATGCAGCGTGGGCAGTCCGCGCCCGAGTAGTCCCCGTCCCGAGATCGCTCGTCGATCTGGTCGCGGAGCGCAACCAGATCGACGAGCGATCTCGCGGGCTCAGGCGCAGGGCTCAGGCGCAGGGCTCAGGCGCAGGGCTCGTCGTCCGCGTGGGCCGGCCGGTAGGCGAGGGTGGTGCCCCCGGCGGACGCCGTCAGCGAGGCCGGGCCGCCGGTGATCAGCACCTCGACCTCGAGCCGTCCGTCCTCGACCAACGCCCGCCACGTTTGGGGAACCTCGTCCCCGGCGTCGTCGGACACCCACTCCACATCGTTGAGGGCACCGAGCCACCGCACGCCGCAGATCTCCTCGACCTCGAGCGAATAGGGCCACGGGAAGCCGACCTCGACGTAGCCGCCGCTGCTCACGGGCTGCGGCCGTCCCGACCGGTCGATGAGGTCCTGGTCGAACCCGATCTGGCTGTCCAGCGCCGTCGCACCCGGTGCCGAGAGGTCCGCGTCCACCAGCGTTCGCTCCTCGGGCACGCCGACCGGCGGGTCCTGGGGACCCAGCTGGACCGCGAACGGCCCTTCCCCGAGCCCGGCCCGCGAGACGGCGACGACGTACGCGTGGGGGTTCGCGTCGGAGTTGCACGCCCCAGGGTTGGTCGGCAGCACGATCTCGGCGTGCACGAGTGCTGCGGCCTCGTCGACCACCACGTCGTCGAGGCGGACCGGGCACCCGGATCCGTAGACGGCGCCGAACCACACGACGATCTCGCTCTCGAGGTCGACGGCCGGCGGCTCACCCGTCATCCGCGCCGTCTCCCACAGACGCTCGTACTGCTCGTGCGTCGTCGCCACGCCCGTGCGGTACGGCTCACCGGTGAGGTCCTCGCCGAGGGGCCGCCAGCCCGCACCCGCCGTTGGCTGCGCACCCGGTTCCACCAGGTCCGACGGCGGAGCGCCAGAGATGCAGATCGGCTCGCTCTCGTAGGGGTCCAGCAGGGCGAGCAGGTCCTCGCTCAGGTACCCGAGGTCGACGGCGACGACGCCCTTGTCGATCGCCACACCCACCCCGGTGATCGCCGCCCCGCCGGTCATCACGGACCTGACGCGGGCGGCGAGCTCGTCGAGCTCGGCCTTGGTGCGTTCCACCTGGACGGCGACGACACCGTCGTCGGGAAAGAGCTCGTCGATCTCGTCCTGGAGCTCGGCGGCCCCGGCGGAGAACGCGACGGTCAACCAGCCCTGGTGCTCCCGGTCGATCCACAGGTCCTCGAATGCCGGCCGCCCCTGGGCCCAGGCGAGCACCTCATCGATCGGCTGCTCGTTGCCGACGTAGACGGGTTCGTCACGGTAGAGGGACGGGTCGGCGCTGATCGGCGCCAGTTCGTCGCACCGAGGGAAGCGTAGTTCGGGGGTGGGACCCGGTCCGCCGGGAGTCTGCTGCCCACATGCCCCGAGCAGCCCGACGAGGAGCGCCGCCATGCCGAGGGTGCGTCGGGTTCTGCTCATCAAACTCCCGTCGGGTCGAGGCTGCAGCCGGGCCTGTCGTTCAGTCTGTGTGCCCAGGTCCGGCGGACCTGCATCGTCTCGCACGACGGGATCCCCGGTCCGGGTTTTGAAAAGTCCGCTTGGCCGGGCATAGCATCGCAGTCAAGACCATCCCAGAGCAGCTGAGAGATCTGGCTCGACGACGCTGCAGCAACCTTCCGCTCTGCGGATCCCGGTGCTACTGCCAGAAACGATGGAGGAACCATGGCCGATGTCCTGCCCGGCACCGATGACGGCGGCGCCCCCACGCCGCCGGGCGCGCCGCACACGTACCGCCTGCTCACCGGCCCCGATGACGCCACGTTCTGCGCCCGCGTGAGCGAGGCGCTCGCCAGCGGGTACCGCCTGCACGGATCCCCCGCCCTGACCTTCGACGGCGAACGTGTCATCGCGGCGCAGGCCGTTGTGCTCGTTGTCGCTCCCGGGGCGCAGGTGCGGAACGCATGAGCTACGCCGGAGACCTCAGTCCCCGTCAGGCGTGGGACCTGCTCGATGCGACGGAGGACGCCCTCCTGGTGGACGTGCGTACCCGCGCCGAGTGGTCCTTCGTGGGGGTGCCGGACACCAGCGAGCTGGGCCGCCCCACCGTGCTGGCCGAGTGGAGCTCCTTCCCGAACGGTGAGCGCAACGCGACCTTCCTCGACCAGCTCGCAGAGGCGGGGCTCGAGCCGGGTGACGAACGACCCGTCGTGTTCCTGTGCCGCAGCGGGCAGCGCTCCATCGGGGCGGCCGAGGCTGCCACCGCCGCAGGGTTCGGCCCGGCCTACAACGTTCTCGACGGGTTCGAGGGCGGCTTGGACGGCTCCGGGCACCGGGGCTCACGCGGGTGGCGGGCCGAGGGTCTGCCCTGGCGTCAGTCGTGAGCGAGCCGCGGCCACGGTCTCACCTGCCCGAGGGGCTCGCCCAGGCGACTCTCGCGGTGCGGGGCGGGCAGCAGCGCAGCGCATTCGCTGAGACTTCCGAGCCGATCTTCCTCACGCAGGGCTACGTCTACGACCGGGCGGCCGACGCCGAGGCAGCGTTCGCGGGCGAGCTCGACCGGTTCATCTACTCCCGCTACGGCAACCCGACCGTGTCGGCGTTCGAGGAGCGGCTCCGGCTGCTCGAAGGCGCGGAGGCGTGCTTCGCGACGGCGACCGGCATGTCTGCGGTGTTCACCTCGCTCGCCGCGCTGGTCAAGCAGGGCAGCAGGATCGTGGCGGGGCGGGCCCTGTTCGGCGCGACGTTCGTGATCCTGGACGACATCCTCGGCAAGTGGGGCGTGACGACGGACTACGTCGACGCCCATCGCATCGAGGAGTGGGAGGCCGCGCTCGCCACCCCGGCCGACGTCGTGCTGTTCGAGACGCCCTCGAACCCGATGCAGGACATCGTCGACGTCGCCCGGGTGAGCGAGCTCGCGCACCGCGCGGGCGCCGTGGTCATCCTCGACAACGTCTTCGCGACCCCGATCCTGCAGAAGCCGCTCGAGCTGGGTGCAGACATCGTCGTCTACTCCGCCACCAAGCACATCGACGGTCAAGGTCGGGTGCTCGGCGGGGCGATCCTCGGCCCGCGGGACTACATCGAGGGCCCGGTCAAGACGATGATCCGCAACACCGGCCCCTCGCTCAGCCCGTTCAATGCCTGGGTACTGCTCAAGGGGCTGGAGACCATGCCGATCCGGGTCCGCGCGCAGACCGCCGCTGCCCTGGAGATCGCTCGCTGGCTGGAGGGGCGCCCGGCCGTCGCGAGCGTGCGCTACCCGTTCCTGGACTCCCACCCGCAGGTGGGGCTCGCCAAGGAGCAGATGTCCGGCGGCGGGACGGTGGTCACGTTCGACCTCGCCGTCGACGGCGGTCCCGCCGAGGCGAAGGAGCACACCTTCGCCTTCCTGGACGCGCTGCGTCTGGTCGACATCTCCAACAACCTCGGCGACGCGAAGTCCCTGGTCACCCACCCCGCGACGACGACGCACCGCAAGCTCGGGCCGGAGGGGCGCGCCGCCGTCGGGATCAGCGAGAGCACCGTGCGTCTCTCCGTCGGCCTCGAGGACCCGGCCGACCTGCGGGCTGACCTGGAGCAGGCGCTGCGCCACATCTGACCAGTCTCCCCGCGCCGAACGCGGGGTTGTGCGGCTGACGGACGCCTTCAGCCGCACAAGTACGCGTTCGGCGCGGGGAGACTGGTCAGACGATGCCGTAGAGGCGGTCCCCGGCGTCCCCGAGACCGGGCACGATGTACCCCTTGGAGTTGAGCCGCTCGTCCACGGCGGCGGTCACGACGAGAACGTCCGCACGGTTGCCGACGGACTCCTGCACCGCCCGCAGGCCCTCCGGGGCGGCGAGCAGGCAGACCGCGGTCACGTCGCGCGCACCCCGCTCGAAGAGGTACTCGATGGCGGCGATGAGCGTGCCGCCGGTGGCGAGCATCGGGTCCAGGACGAAGCACTGACGCCCGGAGAGGTCGTCCGGCAGGCGGTTCGCGTACGTGATCGCCTCGAACGTGGTCTCGTCGCGCTGCAGACCGAGGAAGCCGACCTCAGCCGTGGGCAGGAGCCGTGTCATCCCCTCGAGCATGCCGAGGCCGGCACGCAGGATCGGCACGACGATCGGACGCGGTTTCGCGAGCTTCGTGCCGATCGTGTCGGTGACCGGCGTGCTGATCTTGACCGGTTGGACGCGGATCTCGCGGGTGGCCTCGTACGCCAGCAGCGTCACGAGCTCCTCGGTGAGCTGGCGGAAGATCGGTGACGGCGTCCTCGCATCGCGCAGCACGGTCAGCTTGTGGGCGATCAGGGGATGTTCGGCGACGTGGAGGCGCATGCGCCCAATCTAGCGACCCGCACGGGTGGGACCGGCACACTATGGTCCTATGCGCCCACCTCACGATGCCGGAGCCGGCGAACCCGCCAGGAGGCCGCGCCGAGCCCCGGTCCCGGACGCGGGTCCCGATGCGGACCTTGACCCGGGTCCCGGCACGGACCTTGACCCGGGTCCCGGCACGGACCTTGATATTGGTCCCGGCACGGACCTCGATATTGGTCCCGGCGAGGAGCCGGACGCGGGTCCCGATGCGGACATGATGGACCTCGCGCTCGGGCAGGCGCGGCTCGCGCTCGCGTCCGACGACGTCCCGGTGGGTGCCGTCGTCGTGTCCCCCGAGGGGGAGGTGCTCGGAACGGGGCGCAACCGCCGGGAGGCCGACGGTGACCCCACCGCGCACGCGGAGATCCTTTCGCTGCGCGAGGCCGGCCGGGCGCTGGGCAGCTGGCGGCTGGACGGGTGCACGCTCGTCGTCACGCTCGAGCCGTGCACCATGTGTGCCGGGGCGATCGTGCTGGTCCGCGTGCGGCGGATCGTGCTGGGTGCGTGGGACGAGAAGGCCGGAGCGTGCGGCTCGATCCGGGACGTGGTGCGGGACGGCCGTCTCAACCACCGCGTCGAGGTGACCGGGGGCGTGCGGGGCGAGGAGTGCGCGGCGCTCCTGCGGGAGTTCTTCGCCGTCCGTCGCGGACCTAGGGACGTCGAGGAGCAGGCCAAGCCGGTGTTGTGAGCCGAAGCGACGGTTGCGGCAGAGCCGAGCCCGCGGGACGTGCGGAAGTGCGGCCGCGGCTCAGCCGAGCGCGGCAGCTAGTGCCGTCAGGGTCTCCGAGGTTCCCGCGTGCAGCCGGATCGTGGCCAGCTCGTCGCCCCGGGTGGTGCCGCGGTTGACGATGACCACCGGTTTGCCGGCGCGGGCGGCGTGCCGGACGAACCGCAGGCCCGACATCACCGCGAGCGAGGATCCGGCGACGAGGAGGGCGTCGCCGTCGTCCACCATCGCGAAGGCCGCCACCACCCGGTCCTTGGGGACGTTCTCCCCGAAGTAGACGATGTTCGGCTTGAGCATGCCGCCGCAGACTGCGCACGAGGCGATCCGGAAGGAGTCCGTGCTGGAGATGACGGCGTCGGCGTCGGGCGCGATCTCGACGTCGGCCACCTCGCTCACCGCCTCGGCGAAACCCGGGTTGAGCGCGTCCAACCGTTCGTGCAGCTCGGCACGGGAGATGACGGTGCCGCATTGCAGGCAGCGGACCTCGTAGTAGTGCCCGTGCAGATCGATGACCCGCTGTGAGCCGGCCGCCTGGTGCAGCAGGTCGACGTTCTGCGTGATGACCCCGACGACGACGCCGCTCGCCTCCAATGCCGCGAGGGCCCGGTGGCCGGCGTTGGGCTCGGCGCGGCGCATGTGCCGCCACCCGATGTGGTTGCGCGCCCAGTAGTGTCGACGGAACCCCTCGTCCCCGACGAACTGCTGGTACGTCATCGGCGTGCGCGGCGGGGAGTCCGGTCCGCGGTAGTCCGGGATGCCGGAGTCGGTGGAGACGCCGGCGCCGGTGAGCACGGTCAGCCGCTTGCCGGAGAGAAGATCGACCACGTCGTTCAGCGTCGCCTCCGGCTGGGCCGGCACCCCGGAGGATGTCCCGGCTAGTCGCGTGAAGTCGGACGTATGCACCTGACCAGGGTAGGCGAGTTGGGATCGACCGGCCCGGACCGGTAACCTTTCCCGGGCCGGGTAGCGTGTCCGAGCGGCCTAAGGAGCACGCCTCGAAAGCGTGTGTGGGTGAAAGTCCACCGTGGGTTCAAATCCCACCGCTACCGCCGATGTCCACGGACATCTCGGAGCACCCCGAACCGGTCAGGTTCGGGGTGCTCTGCCCTTCCCCAGCGACTCCGTGGCGCTCCTCCTCACGCCAGTTGCGGGCCCGCGGGCCTGCGGGCCACGACGGAGCGGTCCGGGTACACGCAGAACCGCGGCGTCTTGCCGCCTGGCCCTGCGGGAGGTGCCCGACGGGGAACGGCCGGGGGCTCTGCTCGCGCGTCATAGGTGCCCCTCGTCTCGTCGCCGACGTAGCGACGGACGCCGACATCGCAGCTGTGGTGCTCGGTCTCTCCACAGCCGAAGGGCCCTGTTCCCGAAGGACTCCACCGTTCCTCTGTGCGGCTGCCGGACCGCGGATACGCTCGACCTCCATGAGCCGCAACGAGGGAGGGGACCTCACACGCACGCGCATCCGGGACGCGGCGATCGCCCGGTTCGCGGACGAGGGGTTCGGGGTCGGCCTGCGGGCGATCGCGGCCGACGCCTCCGTCACGGCGGGCCTGATCACCCACCACTACGGGTCCAAGGCGGCGCTGCGGCGCGACTGCGACGAGCACGTGCTGCGCATCCTGCGGGTCTGGAAACCGCGGGACATGGCCGGGCACGCGATGATCGCCCTCCTCGACCCGGACGAGGTGGAGCACGTCACCCGGTTGCTGTTCTACCTGGTCCGGAGCCTGCAGAGCGGCGGAGCGCTCGCCCGGAGCTTCCTCGGCCACCTCGTCGCCGACGCCCGGGAATCCATCGAGAACGGCGTCGCCGCCGGTCTGATCGACCCCAGCCCCGACGAGGCGGCGCGTGCCCGGACGCTCATCATGGACGGCGTCGGTGCGCTGCTGCTGGAGTTCACCCTCGACCCACCCACGAACTGTCCCGAAGTCCTCAGGTTCATCCGGACGTTCCACGACCGGTCCTGCCCTCCCGGCCTGGCGACGTATCGCGAACGGATGCCCACCGACCCCTCCGTCTCCGGCCGGCTCCTCGCCGATCGCCCCGTCGTCGCCTCCGCCTGAGAAGTGCGCGACGCCCGTCGCCCCTCACCCGACGTCGTCCACCTCCCAGCGCACGCCGTCGGCCGACGAAACGGTACGTCCACCTGCTCACCGTGTGCCGGTAGGACGTCGAGCGCTCGAACGTCGGGACCACGCACCGAGTCGGTCAGTCTCGCGCGTACCGGATGACGAAGTTGCGCAGGATCTGGGGCGGCTCGGTGACCCGGGAGCGGCGAACCTCCGCCAGGACCGTCTCGGCCTCACCGGGCGGGTAGTAGCCGTGCCGGTCGTAGACGGCGAGCCGGGTGAGCAGGCCGGGCAGGTCCAGCTCCGGATGGAACTGGGTGGCGTACATGTTGCGACCGACCCGGAAGATCTGCACCGGGCAGCTGGGCGAGGAGCCGAGGAGCGTCGCATCGGGAGGTAGCACGGAGCACGCCTCCTTATGCCCCACGAACGCGTTGAACTGCGGCGACAGCCCGGCCAGGAGTGGGTCGTCCCGGCCGGCAGCGGTCAAAGTGATGGGGACCGCGCCGACGACCTCCGCGTAGGTCTGGTCCACCACGCCGCCCTGGTGCAGGCCGAGGGTACCGATGCCGTAGCAGGCGCCGAGGAACGGGAAGTCGCGCGCCACGACGTCGTCCAGGAGAGCCGCGAGCTCGGCCTCGACGCGGCGCTGCACGTCGGACTTGGTGCTCGGGTCGTCGCTGGAGTTGAACGGGCTGCCGCCGACGAGGATGCCGGAGTAACGGTCCAGGTCCGGGGGAGGCGTCGGGCCGGCCTCCATGCGGATGCGGTGGAGCTGGTCCGGGGAGAGGTCGGCGAACCGGAGAAAGGCGCCGTACTCGTCGTCGGCGGCGTCGTCCTCGGCGCGGGAGGCGAGGAGGAGGAACGGCTTCACAGCTCGCCGATCGCCCAGAGGGCGCCGAGGATCAGCGTCCAGAACCCGACGATGGCATAGCCCAGGACCATGCCTGCGACGGCGAGGCCGTGCCCCCGGAGGATGTTGTGGCGTGTCCGGTGCGCCCCGATGTGCCCGAGGACGACGGCCGGGACGGCGGGGATGGCGAGGACCACCCCGGCGATCGCGCAGACGATCGAGGCGACCGCGAAGCCGCTCGTCTTCGGCGGCACGGTGTAGTAGCCGGGCCCCGAGAACGTCTCCGCCGCGGTCGGCAGCGGGCGCGTGTACGTGTTGACGAACGGCGAGGGGCCCGGGTCGAGGTACCGCGCCCAGGGCGGGAGCACCGCGGCTGCGCCGGTGAGCACGAGATCGCTCTCGCGGTACGGCGGCCGGGGTGGGGTGAGCGGGGCGAATCCCGGAGCGCCGGGTGAGGACTCGACAGGGAGCGTCGACATCAGCCCTCGGTCGGAAGAGCCACCGGGGTGCAGCCCTCGGGGGCCGGGATGTCAACGGTCGGGTCCAGCGTGATCGACTCCGCCGGCAGCAGTGCCTCGAACTCGGATCCGACGATGACGTCCACCGTCGCGTCGGAGCGGGCGTCAGTCTCGATGGTGGCCTCGGGGAAGAGAGCGGCGACCGTGTATGCCGCTCCCACGCCGAGCGGTCCGGCTACGATCCGGGCGACGCCGGCGTAACGGGCGTTCGCGTTCGCCTGCTGACCGATCGAGACGCCGTACCCGGCGAGCGAGGCCGCCGTGGTCGCGGCGAGCCCGGCCGTGTTCGTGCCGTTGAGGACGTTCGCCGAGATCTCCGCATAGGGCACGGGCAGCTGGCCGTCCGGCGGGCACGGCATGGCGGCGACGGTGTCGGTGGGTGTGGGGCTGGAGATCGGAACGTTGATCGGTGAGGGGAGGATGCCCACCCACATGGCAGTCGCGGTCAGGCCGATGACGAGAATGGCCGCGATCAGGCCGCCGAAAATGACGGTCTGCCGTTGCTGCAGGTGGCGCCGCCTCCCCGCGCGCGCCTGGGCAGCATCGGTGCTGACGTTCGTGCTCACGGGAAGAACTTAGCCGACGTCGCCGGGTGGGACGGGCGCCGTGCGGGGACGATCAGATCTCGAGGACGCGGGCGTGGAGAATGTTGCGCTGCTGCAGCGCGGTCCGCAGCGCCCGGTGCAGGCCGTCCTCGAGGTAGAGAACCCCCCGCCACTGGACCACGTGAGCGAAGAGGTCGCCATAGAAGGTGGAGTCCTCCGAGAGCAGGCTGCGCAGGTCCAGCGTCGCCTTTGTCGTGACGAGCTCGTCGAGGCGCACCTGACGCGGGGGGACCGTCGACCAGTCCTTGGGCGTGGTGTACCCGTGGTCGGGGTAGGGACGCTCGTCGCCCACGGCCTTGAAGATCACCTCTCGATAGTAGGTGAGTCGGACGGGTGGCGCGCAACGCGACTCCCGACGTCTCGTCGGTCGTCGTCGTGTCCGCGATGCTCAGCCCTCGACGGCGGTGCCGGGCTCTGGGCGGAATCGGACCATGAGCGCGTCCCCGCCCGGTGATCCCTGGGGGCACCGAGGACACCGTCCCCCTCGGCCGGCCCGGACAGCCCGGCCCGGACAGCCCGGCCCGTGGCAGGGGGAGCCCGGTCTGCTGACGGGCTTGTCGAGGGCGGCGGGTGACGTCGATGCGTTCGGCCGGGAGGTGGACCGGGAGGTGGACCGGGAGGTGGACCGGATCTACGGCGTCGACGAGGGGCGCCCGCTGTGGAGGCTCTGCTCGGGCACCTGCTCACCACGGTCGTGCTGGCGGTGTTCGGGACGATGGTCGCCCTCATGCTCGTCGTGTCCGGCCCCGTAGCGCACGCCATCGGCGACGCGCTGGGGCTCGGGTCCGTCCCGGTCCGCATCCAGGAGACGGCGAAGTGGCCGGTGTTGCTGCCGGCCGCGATCGTCGCCGTCGCGGTGCTCTACGACGCCACGCCCAACGTGGCGCACCCGCGTGAAGAAGCCCACCTGGCGGACGCTGGCGGCGGCCACGGCGCGGTCCAACGCGTCCGCGCCGGTTCGACCGTGCTGCGGACCGCAGCGGACACAGTTGTACTGCGCAGGCTGAATATTCTGACCGCGGCACGTGAGGATGCACCCGTGACGCTCGCCGGCCTGCTGACGTACGGCGTTTTCCCTCAGGAGCAGTTCCCACAACTCATGGCGTCCGTCGTCGTCCACCCACCGGAAGGCGACAGCGGCGCACAATT
>JAENWO010000541.1 GCA_016649925.1 Actinomycetales bacterium | reverse complement strand
TCCTCTTCACGATCGGTTCGAAGGAGGGCTTCAGCCACCTCATGTGGGTGCTGCTGCAGCACGGTGCGCAACCTCATCGACGAGTACGTGCTCCTGGTCCACCCGCTGGTGGCGGGATCGGGGCGGCGTCTCTGAACCGGCGGCGGCGGGGGAACCGCCCAGGGCGTGTCGCGGTGACCACCGACCCTCCGGTCACTGGTTAGCCTGGACGGCATGCCCACCGCACTCGTCACCGGCGCCACGTCCGGCATCGGACTCGCCTTCGCCCGCCATCTCGCCGCGAGGGGCCGGGCGCTCGTGCTGGTGGCTCGGGACGCGCAGCGGCTGGCCATGGTCGCCGCCGAGTGCCGCGCCCTCGGCGCCCCCGACGTCGAGGTCCTGCCCGCGGACCTCGCGACGTCCGACGGCGTGACGGCGGTGGCCGCCCGGTTGCGCGGTCCGGACGTCGGGATGCTCGTGAACAATGCGGGCTTCGCCGTCGGGCGTCCGTTCCTGCGCGCGAGCGAGGCGGAGCTGGTGCGCCAGCTGGACGTTAATGTCGCGGCGGTCCTGCGGCTCACGCACGCCGCGCTGCCGGGCATGGTGGAGCGGGGGAGCGGGGCGGTCATCAACGTCTCGTCCATCTCGGCGCTGCTCCCCGGGCGCGGCTCGACGTATTCCTCGTCCAAGGCGTGGGTGCTCGCGTTCAGCGAGGGACTGGCCACCGACGTCGCCCGGTACGGCGTCCGCGTGCAGGCCCTGTGCCCGGGCTTCGTGCGCACCGAGTTTCACGAGCGCGCCGAGATCGAGATGGCGCGCACGCCGAGCTGGATGTACGTCGACGTCGACCACCTCGTCGCGACGTCATTGCGCGACCTCGACCGCGGCGTGGTGCTCAGCGTCCCCGGCGCCCTCTACCGGGCGATGGCCACCCTCGCGCAGGTCGTCCCGCGCCCGATCGTCCGGCGGTTCGCGGCCGGCCTCAAGTCGAAGGGCCGGGACTGAGCCGACGGCGGTCCGCCGGGAGCGGAGTCCGAGGCCGGGCCCACGGTGGCACGCATCGCCGCCGAGGTGATCAGCGCTCGACGGCACGCACGCAGCAGCTCCCCGCCCCGGGGTCGCTGATGACGGCGCGGTGGCACCCCGGGACGCCCTCGGCGACGCCGCGGACGAGGGAGTAGTTGAGCTCGCAGACGAGTTCGGTATGCCGCTGCGCGAGCCGGTGGAAGGGGCAGTTGCCCATCACGAGCCCACCGGCGGGGTCCTCGCGTGGGTCGAAGCCCTCGTTCTGGAGCGCCTGCTCGAACGTGTCGGCGTGGGCGCCGAGGGTGCGCCCGCTGTCGGCGGCCAGGCGTCGCAGCACGTCTCGGACGTGCTGACCCGTGCGGCCGGACTCGGCGATCGCCGCCGCGAACAGCTCGGCGGCCAGCTCGTACCGGCGGGGCGGCACCGAGACCGAGACCTCGCTGACACTGCGCCGGTAGAGCTTCGCGGGGCGGCCGGCGCCGGGTCCGCTGCGTCCGCTCAGGCGGCGGAACTCGACCGTGACCAGACCCGTTGCAGCGAGCGCGTCGAGGTGGAAGGCGGCGGTGCTGCGGCTCAGGCCGAGCGACCGGGCCGCCTGGTCGCGGCTCACCGCGTCCTCGCTGGAGGTGATGAGCTGGAACAGGGCACGCCTGGTGGGTTGGTCCAGGGCCGCGACCGAGCCCGCCGGGAGCACTGTGCGAGCAGCCATGGATCCACCCTACAACTCTAAAAACAAGTTGTCTGGACGAAAGAAGTTCGCCGTTCTACGGTCGGTCCTATGGAGACCATCGAGATGCCCACGGAAGCGCAAGCGCAAGCGCAAGCGCAAGCGCAAGCGCAAGCGGAACCGGAAGCGGAACCGTCGCTCGTGGCGCCGACCCTCGTGGCGCCGTCGCT
>JAENWO010000502.1 GCA_016649925.1 Actinomycetales bacterium | reverse complement strand
GGGACGGGTCCGTTCTCGCGCGGCGGGGACAGCGGGTCGCTCGTCTACCGCCTGCCCGGGGGTGAAGCCGTGGGTCTCCTCTTTGCCGGGAGCGAGACGGGGGGCGAGAATGGGTCAGGGCTGACGTACCTCAACCCGATCGGCACCGTCCTGGAGTCCCTGGGGGCGACGCTGCTGGGCTGAGGCGCCGGCCCGGTCCACCGACCGGAGGAACCATGGCCGACCTGCAGCAGGCACGTGACGCCAAGGCGCGTCTGCGTACGTCCCTGGCGCGCCACCCCGGGATCAGCGGGGTCGGACTGAGCCGCGTGCGCGACGGCTACTGCCTCCAGGTCAACCTCGAGCACGCCACCGACGACGACATCCCCCGCTCGGTCGACGGCGTCCCCGTCCGCGTCCGCGTCGTCGGCCCGGTCCGCGCAGGCGCCTGACCCCGTCGCACCTCGCGCTCTCTCCCGACGCGGCTGACCGCCCGCCTGTCGGAGAGTTGCTCCCGCCATTCGTGAGGAACTCTCCGCGCCGACTGGTGAGAGCGCGGCTCACCCGGCGGACTCCAGGGATGGACAGCCGCGGTTCTGCTGTTCACTACTGACGTGACCGAGACGAGCACCCGCCGCCTGCCCCGCGTCCGCGCCTCCGAGCTCGTCGGGCGCGGCTGGCTGAACACCGGCGGCCGCGACCTCACCCTGGCCGACCTGCGCGGCAAGATCGTCATCATCGACTTCTGGACGTTCTGCTGCGTCAACTGCCTGCACGTCCTGGACGAGCTGCGCGAGCTCGAGGAGCAGCACCGCGACGTCCTGGTGATCGTCGGGGTCCACTCACCCAAGTTCGTGCACGAGGCCGACCCGGTCGCGCTTGCGGCCGCTGTCGACCGCTACGAGGTGCACCACCCCGTCCTCGACGACCCCGACCTGACCACGTGGTCGGCGTACAGCGCCCGCGCCTGGCCCACGCTCGTAGTCGTCGACCCGGAGGGCTACATCGTCGCCCACATGGCCGGCGAGGGGCACAAGAACAACGTGGCGGTGCTGGTGCGCGAGCTGGTCGCCGAGCACGAGGCCAAGGGCACCCTGCACCGCGGCGACGGCCCGTACGTGCCGCCGCCCGTGACTTCGACCACGCTGCGCTTCCCCGCCAAGGCCTTGCACCTGCCCGGCGGCACCCTGCTGGTCGCCGACGCGGGCCACCACAGCCTGGCCGAGCTCGAGGCTGACGGTGAGACGCTCGTCCGCCGGATCGGCACGGGTGCGCGCGGCTTCGTCGACGGCGGACCCGACGAGGCACGCTTCAGCGAGCCCAACGGCTCCGCCCTGCGCATCGCTGCCGGCTCCGCCGTCCCCAACGGCCGGCTCCGCTGTCACTCTCGACTCGCGAGCGCCATCCACTGGCCGGCTGCGTCGACTTCCTCGCCCGTCGCACGCCTGAATCCGGCCCCGTCCGCCCCTGTCCGGCGGCACGCCATGTTGACCATCCGTTGACCACAACGCCAGAGGCCCTCCCTCCCCGAGGGGAGGGAGGGCCTCTGACCTGCACCTTCACTTGTAGCGGGGGCAGGATTTGAACCTGCGACCTCTGGGTTATGAGCCGGGTGGACGTTGCATTGGTGGCGTGTCGGGCTAGGCTATCCTCGTACGTTTCCGCAGGTCACAGCCGCTTTGGTGTCCGTCGCCGATCGCCGATGGCCGCCATCGTCCGGGCCTGTCTGCGTACATTCTGCGTGCGAAAGAGCTGGGGAGGCGGAGATGGGTTGGGTGATCAGGCGGCCCGGTGCGGACGGCAGCCTCCGCTACACGGCCATGTACCGCGACCCCTTCGGCCGAACCCGCTCGGCCGGCACCTTCGGTAGCGAGCGCGACGCTCTGGGGGCCGCGCTGCGGCAGGACGACAACACCCTCAGCGGCCAGTGGCTCGACCCGGCAGCCGGACGGGTCACCTTCAAGGAGTACGCGGAAGAGATCTGGCTGCCGTCCCGGCACCTCGAGGTCACCACACATGCCGGCTACGCGTCCTACCTGCGCAACCACTTCGTGCCGTTCTTCGGGCACATGCCGCTCGCCCGAATCATGCCGTCGACCGTCCAGGAGTGGGTGAACCAGGCAACTCGCAGCGGTCTCGCGCCACGGTCGGTCGCCAAGTACCACGTCATGCTGCACTCGGTGTTCGTCCGAGCCGTGCGCGACCGGTTGATCGCGTTCAACCCGTGCGAGGACACCGAACTCCCCAAGGTCGTGACGAAGAAGACCCGGACTC
>JAENWO010000082.1 GCA_016649925.1 Actinomycetales bacterium | reverse complement strand
TCGTGGAGCCCTTCTGGCCGATCGCGACGTAGATGCAGCGGACCTGCTTCTTGGGGTCACCGCTCTCCCAGTTGGCCTTCTGGTTGATGATCGTGTCGAGCGCGATGGCCGTCTTGCCGGTCTGGCGGTCACCGATGATGAGCTGGCGCTGGCCGCGCCCGATCGGGATCATCGCGTCAATGGCCTTGAGGCCGGTCTGCAGCGGCTCGTGCACGCTCTTGCGCGCCATCACGCCGGGTGCCTGCAGCTCGAGTGCGCGCCGAGCCTCGGTCGCGACCTCACCGAGCGCGTCGATCGGGTCACCCAAGGCGTCCACGACGCGGCCGAGGTAGCCGTCGCCCACCGGGACGGACAGCACCTCGCCGGTGCGGCGGACCATCTGGCCCTCCTCGATGCCGCCGAACTCACCGAGCACCACGACACCGATCTGGCGCACGTCCAGGTTCAGCGCGAGGCCCAGCGTGCCGTCCTCGAAGCGGAGGAGCTCGTTCGCCATGGCGCCCGGCAGACCCTCGACCTGGGCGATGCCGTCAGCGGTCACCGTGACCGTGCCGACCTCCTCGCGCGCACTCGGCGACGGCTCGTAGGAGTTCACGAAGCTGTCCAGCGCGGCCCGGATCTCCTCGGGCTTGATCGTCAGTTCAGCCATCTCTTCGTCCTTCTCCTCTGACCGCCCCTGGTGGCGAGCGGTTCGATCATCAAGTGTGGGGTGTGCTGGTTCAGCCGGCGAGTCGCCGGCGGGCCTCGTCGAGGCGGGAGAGCATGGTCGCGTCCATCACGTCGTCGCCGATCTGGATGCGCAGCCCGCCGACGACGTCGGGGTCGAGGGCCAGGTTCACCTGGACCTCACGGCTGTAGACCCTCTGGAGCAGCTCGCGGAGCCGGTCCTGCTGCGCCTGGGTCAGGGGTGAGGCGGCTGTGACGATGGCGAGGAGACGCTTGCGGCGCTCCGCCGCCAGCTCGCTCATCATCGTCAGGGCGCTGGTGATGGACCGAAAGCGGAGCGACCCGATCGCTCGGCGCACGAGGACGCCGGTGTCCGTGGCGATCCGGTCCCCGAACACGGCGTCGATGACGGCCAGCCGGTTGCTGGCGGGCAGGTCACGGTCAGCGAGCGCGAGACGGAGGTCGCGATTGCCGGCCAGGATGCGGACGATCCGGAAGATCTCCTCCTCGACGCGGGCGAGCTCGCCACGGGCCTGGGCGCTGGCCAGGAACGACGTCAGGGCGAGCACGTTCACGACGTCGGAGATGTCCCGTTCCGAGGACCAGCGTGACCGCACCATCCCGGCAACCAGGTCGACGACGACGTCGTCGAGCTTGCCTCCGAACAGCTGCGTCACGACGGCCGCCTTGTCCGCACCCTCGCGGGTGGGCTCCGTCAGCGCCCGGCGCAGGGCCGGCGAGCTGTCGAGGGTGTCGACCACGGTGAAGAGCTGGTGGCCGTAGGCGTTCGCACGGTCGCCCGCGGCGTCCAGGACCGACTCCCACCGGTCCTTCGCGGCGGCCAGGGAGTCCTGGCTGGTCGCCCGCATCAGACCTCCGCCTCGCTCGAGGGGCCCGCCGTTGCCGGGGTGGAGACGCTGGCCTCCAGCTCGTCGAGGAACCTGTCGATCACGCGCGACTGGCGGGCGTCGTCCGTGAGGGACTCGCCCACGATCCGCGACGCGAGCTCGGCGGCCAGGCCACCGACGTCTGCACGCAGCGAGACGACGGCCGCTTGACGCTCGGCGTCGATCTGACGCTGTGCGTTCTCCGTGATCCGGGCCGCCTCGGTCTGCGCGCGGGTGCGCGCGTCCGCGACGATCTGGCCGCCGTCGCTGACGGCCTCCTCACGGATGCCGGCAGCCTCCTTGCGGGCGACCGCCAGCTCGCGGTCCTTCTCGGACTTGGCTTCCGCCGCCTCGGCCTGCGCCATCTCCGCGAACTGGAGCCCGCCCTCGATCTTGCGGGTCCGCTCGTCGAGGATCACGTTCAGCTTCGGGAGGAGGTACCTGTAGAAGAAGACCGCGATGATGACCGTGACGATCACGGACCAGATGAGGTCGTAACCGGCGGGCAGCAGCGGGTTCGGCGTGGCCTCTTGTGCGAAGTTCATGGGGTGCTCCAACGCCAGGTGATTCCGGTGATGACTCAGGTGAACATCAGGCCGGCGACGAGGCCGAGCAGACCGAGCACCTCGATCAGGGCCGCACCGATCATCATGTTGGTGAAGAGACGGCCGGCCACCTCAGGCTGACGCGCCGTGGCGATCTGCGTCTGGCCGATGACGATACCGAGGCCGATACCGGGGCCGATCGTGGCCAGACCGTAACCGATGGTGGCGATGCTTCCGGTGATACCGTTCACTGCATTTCCTTCCTAGGTGCGCTCGAGGTGAGCGTCGCGGGGTACTGCATACGAGCGGCTCCGAGGAGCCTGCGCCGGAGGAGGCTCAGTGCTCCTCTTCCAGCGCGAAATTGAGGTAGATCGAGGCGAGCAGCGCGAAGATGTAGGCCTGCAGCACCGCCACGAACACCTCGAAGAGCGTGACGAAGATGCCGCCCGCGAAGGTCAGCGGCGCAGCCAGCTTGACCAGTCCGCCGCCCTCGAGCAGGAGGAAGTGCGTGGCGGCGAACGTCAGCGCCAGCATGAGGTGCCCAGCCATCATGTTGGCCAGGAGCCGGACCGTCAGGGTCGCCGGGCGCAGGATGAAGACCTGCAGCGCCTCGATCGGCGTGATCAGGACGTAGGCCGGCCACGGCACACCGGGCGGGAAGAGCTGGGTCATGAGGTACTTGCCCACGCCGTGCTTCTTGACGCCGGCCGCCAGGTACGTGACGAGCACCCAGAGGGCGAGGACGAGCGGCAGTCCGACACGGGAGGTGCCGGCGATGTTCAGGAACGGGATCACGCCGGCGAGGTTCATCGCGAGGACGGCGAAGAAGATCGTCGTGAGCATCGCGATGTAGGGCTTCGCGCGCTCCTTGCCGAGGATCTGCTCTGCGATCTGCACCCGCACGAAGTCCAAGCCCATCTCGACGATGTTCTGGCCGCGGCCCGGGATGAGCGTGGCCTTGCGCGTGCCCAGCCAGAGCAGCAGGAGCAGGAGGACGACCACGATGAGACGCACCATCATGATGCGGTCGAAGCCGAACCAGGAACCCGTGCTGACATCACCGAAGATGCCGGCGGGGAAGAAGTCACCCATTCCGGGGGCGTGGAAACCGCTACCGGACTCGTCGGTCGTTGCAAGGACGGGCAGGGCGATCGCGGCGGTGGACAGGGTTCTCCCCCCGGGCTAGGGCTCAGACTTGTGCGGTCTGGATCGAGGCGGCGTCGCAGGAACCGAACTCAGTTGGGCTGGGAATGACTTCGCCCAGAGTACCTGATCACGGCGCGTGGTGGTGACCGGGTGGTGCAGATTCGCCGTCCTGCGCGTGGTCCGCGCCGTGCTCGGTGAGGCCGTCCGGGGCCTCCGCCTCAGAAGTGGTGGTCGGGGGCTCGACGTACGGGATCCGGGAGCTGGCGACCGTGTACATCTCCACGACGAGGGTGGCCAGGACGAGTCCGATGATGGTCGCGATGAACACCCCGCGGTCGTAGAAGTCCTGCCCGCGCAGCCAGAGCAGGACGACGGCGAGCACGGCCATCTTCGCGATGAACCCACCGAGGATGACCACCTGCAGGAGCTCGGGCCCGCGTCCCGCGACGAGATAGAGACCGAGAACCGTGGTGCCGGTGAAGAAGAGCCCGAGGGCGGCGGCGATGAGAGCTGCCCACACCCCGGGCACACCCGCCACGAGGAGACCGATGCCGATGCCGAGGACGGCGAGCACGCCGGTGACCACGAGCAGTCGGCGCAGCACCCGCCTGATCAGGCCGAGCACGGCGGACGTGCGGATGTACGGGTCGTTGAGGAACGTGTGCTCGGGCACTTCTCTCGCGTCCTTGTCTTCGGGCTGGCCGGTGGAGGCGCCGGGGGCTGTTGCGGCTACTGCGGCTGCGGCGTCTTTCCTCCGGTGACACCGGAGGTGCGCACCGGCAGTGGGACCACCGTAATGACCGAGGCCACCGCGGCACCAACGGCGGCACCGACCACCACCCACGCGGTCGGGAACACGGCGAGCGCGGCGGCGCTGAACGCAAAGACGAAGGTCCAGACGTACATGATGACCACGGCTCGCCGGTGGGAGTGTCCGTGGTCGAGCAGCCGGTGGTGCAGGTGCTTGCGGTCGGCCTGGAAGGGCGACTTCCCGGACAGCGTGCGGCGGATGACGGCGAGCGCCATGTCCAGCAGCGGCAGGATGATGACCGCCACCGGCAGGAGGATCGGGACGAACGCCGGCAGCGCCTGGCTGGTCTGGAGGATCGCCGGGTTGATCTGCCCGGTCACCACGATCGCCGCCGCCGCGACGGTGAGCCCGAGGAACATCGCCCCGGAGTCACCCATGAAGATCCGGGCGGGAAAGAAGTTGTGCGGCAGGAAGCCGAGGCAGACACCCACCACGCACGCGATGACCATCGTGGCGAGGTTGGAGTAGTCCGTCGGGTTGTCGTTTCGGGTGAGGATGTACGTGTAGACGAAGAACGCCAGCCCACCGATCGCGATGAGGCCCGCCGCCAGCCCGTCCAGGCCGTCGACGAAGTTCACCGCGTTGATCGCCACGACCACCACCAGCACAGTCACCACGAGCGAGAGCCGGGAGGACCCGATCGTGAGGCCGAAGATGGGGAACGTGATGAGCTGCACGCCCTGCCACGCCATCACGCCGGCCGCGAGCACCTGCCCCGCGAGCTTCGTCATCCAGTCCAGGTCCCAGATGTCGTCGGCGGCCCCGAGCAGGCAGACCAGCCCCGCAGAGCCCAGGATCGCCCACGGCAGGTTGTCGGCGAAGACCCCGGACATGAACGCCATCCGGGACGCGACGAGCATCGCGACGGTCATGCCGATGAGCATCGCCACCCCACCCAGACGCGGCGTGGGCGCGGTGTGGACGTCGCGACCGCGCACAGGCGTGAGCACGTGGCTGCGCTTTGCCAGGGTGCGCGCCAGCGGCGTCGCCAGGTACGTGACGGCGGCGGCGATCGCCATGAGGAGGAGGTAGATCCTCACGGCTCGGCGTCACCCCGACCAGGCTCGACGGCGGTGGGCGAGGTCTGTGCTGTCGTCTCGGTCTCGGCCGCGGGTTCCGGCTCGGCGACCGCGGGCTCCCCGGCCGCCACCGGCTCGGGCGCCTCGTCGGGCTCCACCTCCACGCGTTCCGGCTCCACGCGTTCCGGCTCCACGCGTTCCGGCTCCACGCGTTCCGGCTCCACGCGTTCCGGCTCCACGCGTTCCGGCTCCACGCGTTCCGGCTCCACGCGTTCCGGCTCGGGCATCAGCTCCGGTACGACGGCGCCCAGCGTCGCAGCGCTCAGCGCACCCTCACGCACGATGCGCAACGTGGCGCCGGTCGCGTCGACGATCGTGGAGGCCATCGCTCCTGGGGACGGTCCGCCGTCGAGGTAGAGCTGGACAGCGGTGCCGAGCTGCTCGGCGGCGTCGGCCGCGGTGAGCGCGGCCGCGGACCCCGTGCGGTTGGCGCTGGAGACGGCGAGCGGGCCGGTGCGGCGCAGGAGCGCCAGGGCACACTCGTCGTCAGGCATCCGCAGCGCCACGGTGCCGTGCGTCTCCCCGAGATCCCAGGCCAGGCTGGGCTGGGCGTTGAGGATAAGGGTGAGCGGCCCCGGCCAGAACGCCGCGACGAGGTCACGCACGGACTGCGGCACCTCGCCTGCGAGGCCGTCGAGCGTGCGCACGTCGCCGATCAGCACGGGCGGCGGCATCTGCCGGCCCCGCCCCTTGGCGGCGAGGAGCGCCTCGACGGCCGACGGCGTGAACGCATCGGCCGCGATGCCGTACACGGTGTCGGTCGGGATGACAGCAAGCCCACCGCGGCCGAGGAGACCCGCCGCCTCGGCCAGGTGCGGCCACCAGCTGGCAGGGTCGGTGCAATCGCGCAGCTGTACGTCACTCACGTCCGCGAGTCTGTCATGCCTGACGACACGGGGGAGCACCGCTCGCAGGCGTGGCATCGTGTCCTCGTGACGTCTCCCACCACCCGGCGCGCGCCGGGCCGGCTCGCGTGGGCGGCGTTCGCGGCGGCCGTCGTGGTCCACCTGGTCGGTCTCTACCTGCCCGAGGTGGACACCCCGGCCGGCCTTGACGTGCCCGGTCAGGACAAGGTGGCCCACATCGTCCTGTTCGGGCTCGTCATGCTCACCGGCAGGCTCGCCGGGATCCCCGCCGGGTGGCTGGCCGGTGCGCTCGTCCTGCACGCCGTGGTCAGCGAGCTGGTGCAGCAGCTCGTGCTCCCGCACCGGACCGGCGACCCGCTGGACGTCCTCGCCGACATCGGCGGCATCCTGCTCGGCTGGTACCTATCCGCGATCGTCGGGCGGCATCGCTCGACGGGCTAGCACCATCCGGTCCCGGCCGGTGAGGTCGGTGTCCGTGCGTACGTCGGTAAACCTCTCGGTGGTGGCGACGTCCGCCCGCACCGCAGCGGCCTGCCCTTCGGCGTGCTCCATCACGAACAGCCCGCCGGGACGTAGCAGCCGGGCGGCAGACCGCACGACGGCGCGCGGCACGTCGAGCCCGTCCGCTCCCCCGCCGTAGAGGGCCAGGTCCGGGTCGTGGTCACGCACCTCCTCCTCGACCGGGACCGCGTCGGGCGGGATGTACGGCGGGTTCGAGACGACGACGTCCACCCTCCCGACCAGGTCGGCCAACAGCCCGGGATCCGCGACGTCGCCCGCGGCGACCAGCACCGCCAGACCGCACGCCGCGGCGTTCACGCCGGTCAGGTCCACCGCCTCGGGTGAGCGGTCGATCGCGACCACGCGTGCGCCGTCGACCTCCTGCGCCACCGAGAGCGCGATCGCACCCGTCCCGCAGCACAGGTCGACGACGAGCACGTCGAGGCCCTGTCGGCGCAGGCACAGGGCCTCGTCGATCGCGTGCTGCGCCACCACCTCGGTCTCCGGGCGGGGCACGAACACGCCCGGTCGTGCCTGCAGTCTCAGGTGCCGGAAGGCGGCGGTTCCGGTGATGTGCTGGAGCGGCTCACGCCGGCGACGGCGCTCCACCAGGGCCGCGTACGCCGTCGGAAATCCCCGCGGGAGCTCGGGTGCCATGGCCAGTACGAGGCGCTCGACATCGAGCGCGTGCTCCGCGAGGGCGATGGCGTCGACGCGGGGTGAGTTGACGCCGGCCTCGGCGAGGAGTGCCGTGGCGCCCTCGACGAGCTGTCGCAGGGACGGCGACTCAGCCACCCGCGTGGGCCAGCCGTTCGGCCACGTCCAGCTCGACCGCCGAGGCGATGACCGGGCCGAGGTCGCCGTCGAGCACCTGGTCGAGGTTGTAAGCCTTGTACCCGGTGCGATGGTCCGCCACCCGGTTCTCCGGGTAGTTGTAGGTGCGGATCCGCTCGCTGCGGTCCACGGTGCGCACCTGGGAGCGGCGGATCTGGGACGCCGCAGCCGCAGCCTCCTCGTTCCGGGCGACGAGGAGCCGGGCGCGCAGGACCCGCATCGCGTGCTCGCGGTTCTGCAGCTGCGACTTCTCGTTCTGCATGGAGACGACGATGCCGGTCGGCACGTGCGTGATCCGGACCGCCGAGTCGGTGGTGTTGACGCTCTGACCGCCCGGCCCGGAGGAGCGATAGACGTCGATGCGCAGGTCGTTCTGGTCGATCTCGAGCTCCCCGGCGTCCTCGACCTCGGGCAGCACGAGCACGCCGGCCGCCGAGGTGTGGATCCGGCCCTGGGACTCCGTCACGGGCACACGCTGGACGCGGTGCACCCCGCCCTCGTACTTCAGGTGCGCCCAGACGCCCTCGGCCGGGTCCGAGGACCGTGCCTTCACCGCAACGGAGACGTCCTTGTACCCGCCCAGGTCCGACTCGGTCGCGTCGAGGAGCTGCGTGGACCAGCCCAGCCGTTCGGCGTAGCGCAGGTACATGCGCAGCAGGTCACCGGCGAAGAGGGCCGACTCCTCGCCGCCCTCACCCGCCTTGATCTGCAGGATCACGTCCCGGGAGTCGTCCGGGTCGCGCGGCACGAGGACGCGTCGCAGGTGCTCCGCCGCCCGGGTCGCGACCGCGGTGAGCGACTCCACCTCGGCGGCGAACCCGGCGTCGTCCTGACCGAGCTCTCGGGCCACCTCGGCGTCGTCGGCGGCAGCAAGCCACGCGCGGTAGGCACCGACGATGCGGCCGAGCTCGGCGTAGCGCCGGCCCAGCGTCCGCGCCCGGCTCTGATCGGCGTGCACGCCCGGATCGGAGAGCGCCGTCTCGATCCCGGAGTACTCGGCCAGCAGCGGTTCGACCGCCGCGAAGTCCTCGCTCATGCTCGCCTCCTCCCGGTGCCCGACCGTGGCCGGCCGAGGTTCATTGTGTCAGAGGTGACCCGTCCGGCCCCGCGGCGAGCGGCGGGTCCACCAGCACCGTGGTGCCCTCACCCTCGACGGACGTGAGCGTCAGCCGGCCCTCGTGCTCCTCGACGATGGCCTTGACGATCGCCAGCCCGAGCCCGGTGCCCGAGTCCGTGCGGGTCAGACGGACACGTCCACCCGCCACCCGCAGATGAGGTCGATCCGCCCGCCGGCCGGGGTGAGCTTGACGCCGTTGGACACCACGTTCACGAGGGCCCGCTTGAACCTCGATCCACGTGTCGGTTTTTTCGTGGCGTTTGATCGGGACCGGGTTGGGTGCTGCCGTTTCGGGCGTGAGGGAGTGGACGGTCTGTCCGGGTGTTCCACTTCGGGTCCTTGGTCGCGCCCGTTGGGGCTGGTCGGTCAGGTCGCCGGGGTCGGTGGCCGCAGGCGGTGATGAACAGCGCCTGCCAGGCGGCCTACCGGGGCCAGTGCTGGGGTAGGTGGATGCGGAGTTGGCGGGCGGAGCGGGCGGAGCGGGCGGAGCGGGCGGAGCGGGCGGGCCCGGCGCTGGGCTGGGCGCGGATCGCATAGGCGACATGGACGGCCTTGCCCGAGTGCGACAGGCGCAGCACGAACACCCACAATTTCACCCAGACCCCGCCGATCAACGCGCCGAACTCCCCGAAATCAACCTCGGCCTCCTGCGCCGGAGCATGGGCCTGGGGGCCGGTTCGGCACCCAGCCCGGTCCGCGGCGACGTCGG
>JAENWO010000364.1 GCA_016649925.1 Actinomycetales bacterium | reverse complement strand
CGCGCGGCACCGGCGCGGCGGATGATGCTCGGGCGCGGCCACTGGGCCGGCTCGGTGTGCTCGCGCATCGGCTCGAAGAGCGGCCGGATGTTGGTCGTGGGGACGCCGCGGTGGACGGCGAACTGAGCGGTGGCGGTCTGCAGCTGCCGCTCCGCCTCGGCCCTGGGGAGCCCGACCTCGCGCGCCAGGTCACCCATGCTGACGGTCGCCAGGTGGGTGAGCAGCAGTGCCTTGCGCTGCGTGAAAGCCAGCTTCCCCAGCGCGTCCAGGGTGGCCAGGGTCTCGTCGTCGAGGCTCTTGTCGCGGTGCCAGCGCCGGGCCGTGTGACGTCGCTGTGCATGCGACCAGGCGTGCGGACGGACCCAGCTCTCCGGGTCGGGCAGCCGGGAGACCTTGCGCCAGTGGTGCCAGGCGACGGTGAAGGAGTCGCGAACAGCGGACCGGGAGGCCGGCAGGTCGCCGGTGAGCGCGTACGTCTGCAGGAGCAGGCGGTCCCGTGCGCCCTTGTAGAACGCATCGAACTCGTCAGGGGCGATCATCGCTCGTCAACGGTACGGGAGGATGGGTCCTGACGCACACCGGCGTGGCAGCCCCGAAGCGCGCCGCGACCGGGCGATGATGGCCGAGCCATGACTTCGCTGCTCGCCGGTCCGGACCGCGCCGTCACCGACGGTCCTGTCGACCCGAGGCACCGCCGACCCCTGGTGCTCCTCACGACACTGGGCGGCGTGCTGGCCGCAGGCTCCACGCTGATGGTGTGCTTGGCGGTGGGCGTGGTCGGCTGGTTCCTCACGGACGCCGGTTCCCACGGCGAGCCGCGCGACGGCCTCGCGGTCGGGGCACTCGGCTGGCTGATGGCGCACGGCTCCGGCGTGCACGTGCAGGGGGTGCCGGTCACAGTCACGCCGCTGCTGCTGACCCTGCTCGCGGCCTGGGCGACCTGGCGGATCGGGCACCGGATCGGCGACTCCATCTCCGGCCACGGCCCGGACGCCGACGCCATCGCCGACGGGGAGCGCGACTGGACGGTGCCGATCGGGATCTGGCTCTTCACGACCGGCTATGTCCTCGTGACCGTCGTGACCTCGTCCCTCGTGGCCACCCCCGAGACGGCCCCGAGCACGGGCCGGGCCGTCCTGTGGTCGATCCTCATCGCCGTCCTCGTGGGCGGACCGGCGCTCGCCGTCGGCTCCGGCCGGGCCGCCATCTGGGCCGCCTTCCTGCCGGTGTCGCTGCGCGCCGCCGGGGTCACCTGCCTGTCGATCGTCGTCGGCTACCTCACCGTCGCCTCGGTGGCCCTCGTGGCCGCCCTGGTCGCCGACTTCGGCACCGCCGCCAACGTGATGTCGCAGCTCCAGCTCGACACCGGGGAGGCGGGCCTCTACCTGCTCGTCACCGCGATCGTGCTGCCCAACGCCGCCGTCTTCACCGGGGCCTACCTGCTCGGTCCCGGCTTCACGGTCGGCGTCAACACGATGGTCTCCCCGACCGTCGTCTCGCTGGGGGCGCTCCCGATGTTCCCCCTGCTCGCCGCCCTGCCCGCCGATGGCACCACCCCCGCGTGGACCCCCTGGCTGATGGCCGTGCCGCCGCTCGTCGCAGCCCTGGCCGCGGCCCGTGCGCAGCGCCGCCACCCCACGGTCCGCTGGGAGGAGGGTGCGCTGCGTGGCTGCACCGGCGGCGTGCTCGCCGGCATCGTGCTCGGTCTCGTGGCCACGGTCGCCGGGGGAGCGGTCGGCCCCGGCCGGATGCGCTCCGTGGAGCCGTTCGCCTCCGACGTCCTCGTGCACGCGATCACCTCCTTCGGGATCGGCGGTCTGATGGGCGGCCTGGCGATGACCTGGTGGCACCGGCGCGCCGTACGCCGAGCGGCCGCGGACGCCTGAACCGCGCGCCAGACGCCGGAGATGCCGCTCACGCCCTCGCTAGACTGCCGCGCGTGCCCAAGCCGACGCGCAGATCACCGCTGCGCCCCTCGTCCGCGCGTTCCTCCGCGCGCCTGGTCGTGCTCGTCTCGGGTTCCGGCACCAACCTCCAGGCGCTGCTCGACGCCACGGCCGACCCGTCGTACGGCGCCTCGGTGGTCGCGGTCGGAGCCGACCGGGACGGGATCGAGGGACTCGCGCGTGCGGAGCGGGCCGGCATCTCGACGTTCGTCCACCGGGTGAGGGACTTCGGCACCCGGGAGGACTGGGACGTCGCCGTCACGGACTCGTGCCGCTCCTTCGAGCCCGACCTGGTGGTCTCCGCCGGGTTCATGAAGCTGGCCGGAGCGGCCTTCCTCGAGAGCTACGGCGGCCGCTACGTCAACACACACCCGGCGCTGCTGCCGTCGTTCCCCGGCATGCACGGCGCCGCAGACGCGCTCGAGCACGGGGTGAAGCTCGCCGGAGCGACGCTGTTCGTCGTCGACGCGGGCGTCGATACTGGCCCGATCGTGGCGCAGTCGGCGGTCCCCGTGGAGGACGACGACACCGTCGAGACCCTTCACGAGCGGATCAAGGTCGCCGAGCGGCAGATGCTCGTCGACGCGGTCGGCCGGATGGCCCGCGAGGGCTTCACCATCGACGGCCGCCGGGTGCGGTTCGGACCATGACCCGCCCCTATAGTGGGCTCACACGACTGGCGCAGGTGGGTCCACCACCAGGGAGTGACGTCGGGAGCATCGAACGCCTGGGTGCCCTCATCGACACGATGAGGAGTGCACCCCATGTCTGACCCCGCCTCGACGGACAGCACCGCCAAGATCCCGCTCACTCGGGCGCTGGTCTCCGTCTACGACAAGGCCGGCCTCGAGGACCTCGTCCGCGGCCTCCACGACGCCGGTGTCTCGCTGGTCTCCACCGGCGGCTCCGCGAAGCTGATCGAGGGCCTCGGCCTCCCCGTCACCCGGGTCGAGGAGCTCACCGGCTTCCCCGAGTGCCTGGACGGGCGGGTCAAGACCCTGCACCCGCGGGTGCACGCCGGGATCCTCGCCGACACCCGTCGGCCGGAGCACCTGGCCCAGCTCGAGGAGCTGGGCGTCGCCGCGTTCGAGCTGGTGGTGGTGAACCTGTACCCGTTCACCGCGACGGTGGCCTCGGGCGCCGGTCCGGACGAGTGCGTCGAACAGATCGACATCGGTGGGCCGTCGATGGTGCGGGCGGCCGCGAAGAACCACCCGAGCGTCGCGGTGGTGGTTGACCCTGCAGGGTACGACGACGTCGTGTCGGCCGTCGGCCGGGGAGGCTTCACCCTCGCCGAGCGCCGGTCCCTCGCGGCCGCCGCCTTCGTGCACACCGCGACCTACGACGTGCACGTGGCCTCCTGGATGGGCAATGTGCTCGCGCCGACGGACGAGGTGGACGGGGTCTCCAGCGGCTTCCCGGCCTGGATCGGCGCGACCTGGACCCGCGCCGACGTGCTGCGCTACGGGGAGAACCCGCACCAGCAGGCTGCGCTCTACACGCAGGGCTACGGCGTACCCGGCCTCGCCCAGGCCCGTCAGCTGCACGGCAAGGCGATGAGCTACAACAACTACGT
>JAENWO010000251.1 GCA_016649925.1 Actinomycetales bacterium | reverse complement strand
GTTCGCGGTGCCCCCGGCCGCGAGCCAGCTCCGATCGCCGCCTGCTCAGGTCCGCCCACTCCGGGCCCACTCCCGGCCCGCCCACTCCAGGCCCACTCCCGGCCCGCCCACTCCAGGCCCGCCCACTGCGGGCCCGCCCACTGCGGGACGCCGAGCAGGAGAGCCGCGACGAGGATGGTCCAGGAGGCGGCGGACAGCTGCCGGCTGAGCCGCGGTCAGCGGGCGTGGAGGCCCTGACGCCACCATTCGGCCGCGCCGGCGCCGGCGTCATCGCCCGTCCCGGCTGGTGGCCTCGACGAGGTGAGCGCGGTTGAGCGGCTCACACGGGTGCACCTTCTCGCCGATGGCGACGGAGTCGATGGCGATCGCGAACTCCGTGGCCGAGGTGCTTCAGAACCCGAACGTGACGATCGGCGCGAGCGTGTCCGCGCGCAGATGCTCCAGCACGAACAGCTCGTGCGGAACGACCGGTCGCGGGAGCGCGTCCAGGGGGAACCCGCGGACTTCTCCGGCTCCATCAGGCGGGGCTCTGGCGCCCAGGTGCGGCACTCGAAGAAGAAGTCGACACGTTCGTCGACGGCCCGGCCGTTGCCATCCGTGCGGTGCATCCCGCACAGCGGCACGAGGTCGCCGGGCTCGATGCGTACCCCGAGCTCCTCGGCCACCTCGCGCCGGGCAGCATCCACCACGGACTCCCCGGCCTCGACGTGCCCGGCGGCAGCGGTCGCCCAGTGCTCGTCCATGTAGCCGGTGCCGCGACGGAGCTGCAGCAGCACCTCCTCACCTCCCACCCCGGTCCGACGCAGGATGACGTAGGCGGCCGGTACGACCTGGAAGCGGGTGATCACGTCTCCACGTTAGCCGCCGCGGTGCCTGCCCCTCGGCAGCACGATGAGAGGCACGAAGCGGTAGCTCCCGGAGGACTCGACCATGTGCGCCTCCTGGCCGTGGCGCTCCACCACGGTCATCCGGCCCCGCACCGGGATGACCATGCGCCCATCCTCGGCGAGCTGCCCGGTGAGGTCCTCGGGAACCTGCGTCGCCTCCGCGGAGACGAGGATCCGGTCGAAGGGCGCCTGGTCGGGCAGACCCATCACGGCAGCGTCGGCCAGGTGCACAGCGGCCCACGCCATGCCGGTGGCCTCGACGTTGGACCGGCCCCAGGCGGCCAGCTCCGGCACGATCTCGACGCCGTCGACCCGTCCGGTGGGGCCCACCAGATGGGCGAGAAGGGCCGTCGTCCAGCCAGAGCCGCTGCCGACGTCGAGCACCCGGTCGCCGGCTCGCACGCCGAGAAGGGTCAGCATCCGGCGCACCGTGCTGGGCTGTGAGCAGGTCTGTCCGGCGGCGAGGACGAGCGGTTGATCGAGGTCGACGTGTCGCCGTTGCGAGGCCGGGAGGAAGCCGATGCGCGGCACGGCGCGGAACGCCTCGTCGATCAACGCTTCCATCGTGGATCCCGCCTCCCTGCCGATCTATCAGCCTAGTTCCGTGCGGGGGCGACGCGACGGGTGAAGCGGGTGCACCTGACCATGCCGAGCCGGAGCCCGCCGTCTCGTCGTAGGCTGCCGTGTACCGGTCGGCCCAACGCCGCCGGTGGGAGGAAGACCATGGCGATTACAGGAATCGGGATCGTCCTCATCCTCGGGACGGGTGCGCTGCTCGTCGTCGGCGCGCTCATCATCGGACTCGCCCTGTCTTCGTCATCGAAGAAGAAGCGGAACGCCGAGGCGTGGCGGCAGCAGTACGACCGGGGCAGCGCGGGTCAGGTCGCGGGCGGCCACACCGCGGACAGTGCGAACCCCTTGGGTCCTGGCGAGGGCGGGAGTACCTACAGCCATGCACCCGAGGGCGGGGGCGCCAACGGCCAGGGTCCCGAAGCCTCCTCGGGCCCCGCTGCAAGCGAACCCCTCCACACCGGTCCGGTCCTTCCCCCAGCGGAGCCGCCGAGGCGCATCGACGACACGAACGTGGCCCGTCACCAGATCCGTCCCGACGGCAACCAGCCACCGCGCGACGACGGACCCGTCTACCAGTAGCGCGAGCCGCCCCTCAGGCGCTGGCCTCCAGCGGGATGACGATCGCGAACGGGGCGGTCACCAGCCCGAGTGAGGTCCGCACGTGGTACCGCGTGCGTCCGCGTTTGACGATCCGCCCGCTGACCCCGGCGTACCTCCCGGTCCCCGCGAGGACAACGACGGCGCCGGGAGGCAGGACGCGGGGTGCGGCGGGGCCACGAAAGGCGCGCAGTGCCTGCTCCGCCTCCTGACGTTGACGCGACAGCTCCACACTGCGTTCGTACGCAGGTCCCATCGCCACCCGACTGCCGTGGAACTGCCACTCGAACAGGTGGCCCACCGAGAACGACGGTTCGCACCGGGTGCACGAGATCGGCCGGGAGGGCCGGCGGAACCGGTCGTGCTCGTGGCCGGCCGGGCACGTCCCCACCCACGGGGCGGCCACCGCGGGTGTGTCCGCGGAAAGGCAGCGATCGCCGTTGCCGCCGATCTCAACAGCCTTGCGCCGCCACGTCGCATTGTGTCCCGCGCGTGGACCGACGAGAGCGTGCGCGATCTCGTGCAGGAGGGTGTCCCGCACCTGCTCCTCGGAGTGCAGGGCGGTGATGTGGCGGCTGATGCTGAGCGTGTGGGCGTCGTGACGGCACAGTCCGGCTCGGCGCTTGGCGCCGTCGAACGTCAGTGTCCAGTGCTCGATCCCGTGACGCGTCATGAGCTCGCGTCCGAGAGACCAGGCGTTCCGGAGGTTCATGGCGGTACTCGTTTCTCTCGGGTGCAGGTTATCTGCGTCCGACGCTAGCCACGCCCTCCGACACGGCGTCGGCCTCTGCCCCGGCCCTGTGGACGGAGAGGGAAACGATGAGTTCGGCCCACCGCCGTCGTCGTACCCGGTATGAGCAACCTTCTGGAGCACAAGAACGCGATCTTCTACGGCGCCGGTGGCGGTATCGGCAGCGGCGTCGCACGCGCTTTCGCCCGCGAGGGTGCCCACGTCCTCCCGGCGGGGAGGACACCCGGCCACGCTTGACGCCGTCGCCTCGGACATCCGTGCTGCGGGCGGGCAGGCGGAGGTCGCCGTCGTCGACGCGCTCGAAGGGCAGGCCGTCACCGAACACGTCCGCGCGGTCGTGGACGGGTTCGGAAGTCTGGACGTCTCGTTCAACCTCATCTCGCGCGGCGACGTCCAGGGTGTGCCGCTGCTGGGGATGGCGACGGCCGACGTCACCCGACCCGCCCTCAACGGGCTGACATCCGGCGTCATCACTACACGTGCCGCGGCGCGGCGGATGTCCACCCAGGCCTCGGGGGTGATCCTGGGATCGGTCAGGGAGTGAGTCGAGGTTCAGTAGCCGGGAGTGCCGGCCTTGTGCGCAGACTTCGCGGCGTACCAGCTACGCGCGCTCTTCGACCGGAACAGCACGATGGCCACGGCCACCCAGGCGACCGGCAGGCCCACGCCGCCGGTGCTGCTCCCGATGGCGAGCGTGGCCAGGCCGAACACGATGAAGAGCGCCCCCAACACGGTCAGCCCGATGGCCGCGCCCTTGGAGCCGCGGAATACGAACACGGCCAGGACGATGGCCAGGATCGACCACACGGCGGAGCCGATCCCGGCGCCGAGGAGCACGTTCGCCTGGTCCGCGGTGAGGTCGAGTTGCTGCCGGCCGGTCGAGGAGCCGGCGATCGCCGCGAGGGCGAACCCGAGGAGGGTCATCAGGACGCCACCGAGCCAGGTGAGGATCGCCGCCGCGGTCACCGTGCCCGGCCGTCGCAGAGAGGCGTCGCCGAGGTAGCCGGGCTGGTAGCTCCCGGCCGAGTATCCGCCCGCCTGCTGCCCGTATCCCGGCTGCCCGGATTCCTGCTGCCCGTACGCGGGCGGCGGCCCAGGGACGGCCGGCGTGCCCTGATCGTTGGGGCCGGGCTGCTCGGGAGAGCCGTACGGGTAGGACATGACGGGCGGACCCTTTGTCGAGGTGGCGGAGAGACCATTATCTCCGGATGGGTCGCTCGGGCGCGACTCCGGCGCAACCCGGGCAGGCCGACGTCGTCCATACCGCCGTCCTGACTGGCGTCACCCGGGCGGCGCGTACGGTGCTCAGCCATGACCTCGTGCCACAGGTCGACGCCGGCTTGCCCGGCCCCGGGCTCAGGCGCGGGGCCCCAGCCGGGCGGGGACGCGCCGTCGGGCACCGGAAACTCGTGTTCTTCCCCTCCTGCACGGGCTCGCTGTTCAGGCCCGAGGGCCAGGCCGTCGGCGCGTCCGCGGCGTTCCTGGCGCTGTGCGAGCGAGCCGGGCTCCGGGCAGTCGTGCCCGAGGGGATCGACGACCTTTGCTGCGGCAACCCGTGGGAGTCGAAGGGGTTCACCGCCGGCCAGAAGGTGATGGCGGCCCGGGTCTTCGACGCGGTGTGGGCCGCGAGCGAGCAGGGCGCCCGGCCGGTCGTGTGCGACGCGTCCTCATGCAGCCGAGTCGCGCTAGCTGGCCGCGCGGGAGCGCGTCGAGGGGCCGTTCGCGGCCATACGTCTCGTGCAACCGGACGCGCGCGATGGGCATGACGCGCGCGACCTCTCGCCCTACCGGCACGTCCTGGAGCTGCTCGAGGAGGCCACCCGACCCGTGTCATGACGGGACCGCGGGCCGCCGCTGGT